>NZ_JBXAWK010000003.1:0-191555 GCF_057291755.1 Kitasatospora sp. UYEF31 | reverse complement strand
GTCCCATTCCGAACCCGGTAGTTAAGCTTCCCTGCGCCGATGGTACTGCACTCGAAGGGGTGTGGGAGAGTAGGTCGCCGCCGGAATTATCTTGAAATGGGGTCCCGCCTTACGGCGGGGCCCTATTTTTTTTATTCAAATAACTGAAACCCTTTCAGAAAAGCGCAAGCAGGTCAGGCGTCGTCAGACAGTGGGGTTCATCCTGTCTGGTGCGCCAGTGCGTGTCCCATACGGGACAATGGTGTCGTGCGGTCGCGTGCCGACGGCACTCAGATTCATGATCATGAGGAGTCAAACGAATGTCCTATCCCTCCGAGGGACGGCCGTCCCGCCGCACCGACGGCTCGCAGAACACTGGAGCCGCCGGCAAGCGCGGCCCCGGGGGAGGCGGACGCTCCTCTGACAACCGTGGCGGCTCCGGCCGCGACGACAACCGACGCAACGAGCGCCCGACGGGCGGCGGTGGCCAGGGTGGCCAGGGCCGTCCCTCCGGCGACCGTCCGCAGGGGGACCGTCCGCAGGGTGGTCGCCCGTACGGTGACCGTCCGTCCTCCGGCGGCACCGGTGAGCGTCGTTCGTTCCAGCAGCGTGACGACCGTGGTGGTCGTCCCTCCGGCGACCGTCCCACTGGCGGCGACCGCCCGCAGCGTTCGTTCGGCCAGCGCGATGACCGTGGCGGCCGCCCCGCGGGTGACCGTCCTCAGGGTGGTCGCCCGTACGGTGACCGTCCTTCTTCCGGTGGTGGCGACCGTCCGCAGGGCGGCCGTCCCTTCCAGCAGCGCGACGACCGCCCCCAGGGTGGCGGGCGTCCGCAGGGTGGCTCCTCCTACGGCCAGCGCGACGACCGTGGCGCGGACCGTCGCCCCTCCTCGGGTGACCGCCCGCAGGGTGGGCGTCCGTTCCAACAGCGTGACGACCGCCCGCAGCGTTCGTCGGGTGACCGTCCGGACCGTGGTGGCAGTGACCGTCCGCAGGGCCGTTCGTTCCAGCCGCGCGATGACCGTGGTGGGGACCGTCGTCCCGCCGGTGGTGGCGACCGTCCGCAGGGCGGCCGTCCCTTCCAGCAGCGCGACGACCGCCCCCAGGGTGGCTCCTCGTACGGTCAGCGTGACGCCCGTGACGGTGACCGTCGTTCCTCGGGCGACCGCCCGGGGCGCGACGAGCGCATGGTCCGTTCGACCGGTGACCGTCCGGACCGTGGTGGCGACCGTCCGCAGGGTGGGCGTCCCTTCCAGCAGCGTGACGACCGCGGCGGGGACCGTCGTCCCGCTGGCGACCGTCCGTCCGCCGGTGGCGGCGCGGGCGACCGCCGGCCGTTCAAGCCGTACCAGAAGCGTGACGAACGCCCCCAGGGCGCACGTCCGTTCCAGCAGCGTGAGGACCGTCCGCAGGGCGGCTCCTCCTACGGTCAGCGTGACGACCGCGGTGGCGACCGTCCGCAGGGGCGTTCGTTCCAGCGTGACGACCGTCCGCAGGGTGACCGTCCGCAGCGTTCCTCCAGCGACCGCCCGGACCGTGGTGGCGACCGCCCCCAGGGTGGGCGTCCCTTCCAGCAGCGCGATGACCGCCCGCAGCGTTCGTCGGGTGACCGTCCGGACCGTGGTGGCAGTGACCGTCCGCAGGGCCGGTCCTTCCAGCGTGACGACCGTCCGCAGGGTGGCTCCTCCTACGGTCAGCGCGACGACCGCGGTGGCCGTCCCTCGGGTGACCGTCCGGACCGTGGTGGCAGTGACCGTCCGCAGGGCCGGTCCTTCCAGCGTGACGACCGTCCGCAGGGTGGCTCCTCCTACGGTCAGCGCGACGACCGCGGTGGCCGTCCCTCGGGTGACCGTCCGGACCGTGGTGGCAGTGACCGTCCGCAGGGGCGTTCGTTCCAGCGTGACGACCGCCCGCAGGGTGACCGTCCGCAGCGTTCCTCCAGCGACCGTCCGTCCACCGGTGGTGGCGACCGTCCGCAGGGGCGTTCGTTCCAGCGTGACGACCGCCCGCAGCGCTCGTCCGGCGACCGTCCCCAGGGCCGTCCGGCCTCGGGTGGCGGCGACCGGCCGTCGTACGGCGACCGTGGCTCGTACCGGAGCGACGACCGCCCGCAGCGTGATGACCGCGGCAGCGACCGTCGTGACGACCGCGGCGGCTCCGCCTGGGAGCGGGACGACCGTCCGCGCATCGAGCGTCTGCCGATCCCGCCGGACGTCACCGGTGAGGAACTGGACAAGGAGACCCGCGCCGAGTTGCGCTCCCTGCCCAAGGGCCTGGCCGACGACGTCGCCCGCAACCTGGTGATGACCGGCCGCCTGATCGACGAGGACGCGGAGAAGGCGTACTCCTACGCCAAGGTCGCCCTCAAGCTGGCGTCGCGCGTCGCCGCGGTCCGGGAGGCCGCGGGCATCGCCGCGTACACCGCGGGTCACTTCACCGAGGCCCTCGCCGAACTGCGCGCGGCCCGCCGGATGACCGGTTCGAACGAGAACTGGGCCGTCATGGCCGACTGCGAGCGCGGCATGGGCCGTCCCGAGCGGACGCTGTTCATGGCCGGGGCCCCGGAGGTCGAGACGCTGGACAAGGCGTCCCGCATGGAGCTGCGGATCGTCGCGGCCGGCGCCCGCCGCGACATGGGCCAGCTGGACGCGGCCCTGCTCACCCTTGAGGTGCCGGAGCTCAACAGCGGCCCCGTCAAGCCGTGGACGGCGCGCCTGCGGTACGCCTACGCGGACATGCTCGTGGCCGTCGACCGTGAGGCCGACGCGCGCGAGTGGTTCGCCCTCGCGGCGGACGCGGACTCCGACGGTTCGACCGACGCCGCCGAGCGGCTCGCCGAGCTTGAGGGCTCCGAGTTCATCGACGCGATCGACCCCGACGCCGCCGACTTCGACGATGACGACCTCGCCGACGACACCCCGGCTGACAGCGCCGCGGCCGACGACGAAGACGACGCCGATGAGGACGACGACATCACCGAGGACGACCTCGCCGCCGCCCAGCTGGCCATCGCCAAGCTGGACCGGGCCGAGGCCGCGCTGGCGGCTGAAGCAGCCGCTGAGCCCGCCGGGGCCGCTGTCGTAGCCGAGCCTGTGGTTGAAGCTGCCGACGCTGAGGTCGAAGCTGAGGTTGAGACTCCGGCTGAGGCCGGGGTGGAGCCCGAAGCCGAAGCTGAGGACGCCAGGGACGACAAGGACGACAAGGACGACAAGCAGGCCTGACCGCCTGTGTGAACAGACGAAGCCCTGGTACGGAACCTCTCGAGGTTCCGTACCAGGGCTTCGTGCTGTCCGGACTGAGTCCGGGCTCAGCCGGTGTCGAGCTGGCGCAGCACCAGGCCGGTGGCGGGTTTCGGGCCGAAGGACGTCGACTTGCGGGGCATCCTGAGGTTCTGCTGGGCCAGTTCCCGGACCACCGCTTCGGTGGTGGGGCGGAGGAGCACCGCGCAGCCGCCCGTCTGGTAGGCGAGCCGGACGGCCGCGGCGGCGTCGTGCACGTAGTCGATGTGTTCGGGGTCGTCGGGGACGTTCCAGACCTTGTCGAGCAGTACGGAGTGCAGCACTGTCGCGTCCAGCTGCCGCCACGCCGCGGGGCGGTCGGCCCGGACGTAGTCGTCGAGCAGGCCCGGGTCGGGGTCGCTGACCAGGTGGATGCTGCCGGACGCCACGAGCAGGAACGCTGGGCCCTTCGTGCGGTTCAGAGTCTGCAGGGCGGTCGGCAGGTGCGCGTCGACAGGGCGGGACAGGAACGCGCCGGCGCCGGGCGGCCCGGCCAGGCGCAGCCGGTCGAGCGCCTCGTTCACCGGCAGTTTCGGCAGGACCCGGTGGATCGCGCCGACCTGGAGCGGGTAGCGGCCGGTGTCTACCAGCAGCACGAGCCCGCGTTCGGCGGCGGCCCGGCCGGGGTTCTCCGCACGCAGGTCCTGGTAGGCGGCCCAGCGGTGGTGCCCGTCGGCGATCAGGGCCTGCCGGGTGCGCAGGTCGGCGGTGACTGCGGCCAGCTGCGCGGGGTCGGTGACGGCCCACAGCCGGTGGCTGGTCCCGTCGACCGTACGGGTGGCGAGCAGCGGGGGCCGGGCGGCGGCGGAGTCGACCGCCTCGGTGGTGGCCCGGCCGCCGCGGTATGCCAGGAGTATCGGCTCGGGGTTGGCCCACGTGCGGCGCATCAACTCGACGCGGTCGCCGACCAGTTCGGGCACGACGTCCTCGTGCGGCAGGACGGCGCTGTCCAGGTGCAGGGCGCCGATCAGCCCGCGTTGCAAGGTGGCGGCGGTGCGCTGCTCGTAGACGTACAGGGCCGGTTCGGAGTCGGCGCGCAGGATGCCTTCGGCGAGCCAGGCGCGGAGTGTCCGTCCGGCGTGGGCGTAGCGGCCGTCGCTGCGGCAGTCCGCGCAGGCGTCCTCACGCGGCAGCACGATGCGCACGATGTTGTGCGGGTCGGCGTTCTCCAGGCGCAGGACGCCGTCGGGTTCGACGACGTCGTACGGGGGAGAAGTGACCGCGGCCAGGCTGCGTACCCGGGACGGGTCGTAGCGGAGCCCCCGGAAGGGGGCCAAGTCCAGTCCGGGGGTGTCGGTGCGGTCCATGACCTGCATCGTACGACGGTGGAGTTGCGGCCCGCCCCCGCCGGGCGGGGGCGCCGGGGCCGTGACGATGATGGAACGTGTCCGGTGGAACGATCAGGAGGCGCACAGTGGGTTCACACAGAGGTCCGGTAGTCCCCGTGGCGGAGTACGACGTAGCGCTGCTCGACCTGGACGGTGTCGTCTACCGGGGTCCGGACGCGGTCCCGCACGCGGTGGAGGCGCTCGCGGAAGCCCGGCGGCTGGGCATGGGGCTGGCGTACGTGACGAACAACGCGGCCCGTACGCCGGACACCGTGGCCGCGCACCTGACCGGGCTGGGCGTTCCCGCGCAGGCGGGGGACGTGGTGACCTCTGCGCAGGCCGCCGCGCGGCTGCTGGCCGGGCAGGTCCCCGAAGGCTCCGCCGTCCTGGTGGTCGGCGCGGAGGGACTGTACGAGGCGCTGCGCGAACGCGGGCTGCGGCCGGTGGACTCGGCTGAGGACAAGCCGGTCGCGGTCGTCCAGGGGTACGGTCCCGAAGTGGGCTGGAAGCAGCTCGCCGAGGCCTGCTACGCGATCAAGGCGGGCGCGCTGTGGGTCGCGTCGAACACGGATCTGACCGTGCCGACCGACCGGGGTATCGCGCCGGGGAACGGGGCCCTGGTGGGCGTCGTCAAGGCGGTCTCCGGGGTGGAGCCGCAGGTGGCGGGGAAACCCGGGCTGCCGTTGCACCACGAGACGATCCTGCGTACGGGCGCCAGGCGTCCGCTCGTCGTCGGCGACCGCCTGGACACCGACATCGAAGGGGCGGTCAACGGGAAGGTCGACAGCCTGCTGGTGCTGACCGGCGTCGCCGACGCGGCACAGGCTGTGGCGGCTCCCGCGCACCAGCGGCCCACCTACATCGCCGGGGACCTGCGGGCACTGCTCGCCCCGCTCCCGCGGGCGGAGCAGGACGGCGACGGCTGGACCTGCGGCGGCTGGACCGCGTCAGTCGGCGACGGGCAGGTGCGGCTCGACGGGGACGGCGACAGGTTCGACGGACTGCGCGCGGTGTGCGGGGCGGCCTGGGCCGCGCCGGAGCCGCCGGACGCGGCGAAGTCCCTTGCTCGGCTGGGGTTCTGAAGGGTAGTCACCGGCTGGACGCGCGTGCGGGGTGTCCACCGTACGCTCACGTCCTGCTTGGTCTCCGGCCCCGGGGGCCGCGCTAGATCAGCTTGCGCAACGCCATCATGTCCTTGAACGACGCTTCGATCTTGACCCGGCCGCGGGCCCACGCGTAGCCGAAACCCAGTTCGTGGGCGACCAGCGCCAGCAGGTCGTCGCCGGACACGGCGAGGCGGATCTGCGCCTTGGGCGCGGCCTCCGTGGTGATGTCGTGCAGCGTCCCGCCGGTCAGCCGTCCGGAGAAGACGGTGTCGAGGTCGGTGATGCGGCAGCTGAGGGTGCGGTCGAACGTGAGTTTCTCCCCGACCTCACCCCGGGCACCGCCCATGATCGAGGACAGGTCCTCAAGAGCGGCCCGGCATTCCTCGATGGTCGCCATGTGTGTCGTCCCTTCCACTGTCTTTCGTCTGACTTCCGTCACCGGCGCGGATGCGATCGCACGGTACCCCACACGCAGTACACGGCCTGTCCCGTACCGTCGTCGGGTGACGGACGCGATAGCGTCGGTGACAGAATTCATCCGTACGGACACCACAACCCGGAGGCGCCCGACCATGCGAGACGCACTGCGTACCTTCCTGCAGATCGCCAGCGGAGTGGCGGACGCCACCCGCGAACGCGCACTGGCCGCGGCCACGGACCTGGTGGAGCGCAGCGGCGTCGACACCAAGCAGGTCGGCGAGCAGGCCCAGGCCGTGCCCGCCTTTGTGCAGCAGGTCGCCGACGACCTGTTCACCAGCGGCAAGGAGAACCGCGACCTGCTGGTCGGCATAGTCCGCGGTGAAGTCGACAAGCTGGCCGGCAAGGCAGCCGGGGGCCTGCGCCCGTGGGCCGACGACATCGTGAAGCTGAACCACGAGGTGGACCGCCTGGAGCGCCGGGTCGCGGACCTGGAGCGCAAGGCGGCGGTGGCGAAGGCAGCCGGGGCGAAGGCTCCGGCAGCGCCCGCCGCGGAGCCCGCGGCGGCCGCGGCGGCCGGGACCGCACCCGCTGAGGTCGCACCCGCCAAGCCCGCCGCCGCCCAGACGGTGCGGAAGGCCGCGGTCAAGACTGGGCCCGCCAAGACTGTGTCCGCCAAGACTGGGCCCGCCAAGGCCGCTCCGGCAAAGGCGACTCCGGTCAGGGCCGCTCCGGTCAGGGCCGCCGCCACACCCCGCAAGCCCACCGCGAAGAAGGCCCCGGCCCGCGGTGCCGCCGCCACCACGCAGACCTCGACGGCCAAGCCGGCCGCGGGGGAGAGCACCGCACAGGAGTGACGACGTGACAGTCCCCGCCGCCGAAGCCGGGCAGTTCGAACAGTCCGGGCAGCCCGAGCAGTCACCGGCCGAGCAGATGCGGTTCGAAGCAGCGGAGTTCGACCAGGTCCCCACCGGGCCCCTGGACGTGCCGCTCCCGCTGGCCACCGGGGAACCGGCGGTGGACGCGGCCCTCGGCCGGCTGCCCGAGGTGGCGGGGCTGCCCACACCGGACCACGCCGCGGTGTACGAGGATGTGCACAAGCAGTTGCGCGGGACACTCGCCGCACTGGACGAGTGAGACCCGCAGCGATCACGGAACAAGAAGTAAGGCAGGCAGGGACAGTGGCGGCACGACGCAGGCTCGACGCGGAGCTGGTGCGCAGGAACTTGGCACGCTCCCGGGAGCACGCCGGCGAACTGATCGCGGCCGGGCGGGTCTCCGTCGGCGGCGCTGTCGCCACCAAGTCGGCCACCCAGGTGGAGACGGCCGCGGCCGTCGTGGTGGCGAAGGACGACGACGATCCGGATTACGTCTCGCGCGGCGGCCACAAGCTCGCCGGGGCGTTCGCGGCGTTCATCCCGCAGGGCCTGAAGGCCGGGGGCCGTCGCTGCATCGACGCGGGCGCGTCCACCGGCGGCTTCACCGACGTCCTGCTCCGCAACGGCGTGGGTCACGTCGTGGCCGTGGACGTCGGCTACGGGCAGCTCGCGTGGTCGCTGCGGAGCGACGACCGGGTCACGGTCGTCGACCGTACGAACGTCCGTGAACTGACACCCGATCAGGTCGGTGGTCCGGCCGACCTGATCGTCGGCGACCTGTCCTTCATCTCGCTCGGCCTCGTGCTGCCCGCGCTGGCGGGCTGCGCCGCACCCGGTGCCGACCTGGTGATGATGGTCAAACCGCAGTTCGAAGTGGGTAAGGACCGCCTCGGCACCGGCGGGGTCGTCCGCGACCCGGAACTGCGGGCGGCTACTGTCCTGGAAGTCGCGAACCGGGCCGCCGCACTCGGCCTGGGCGTGGCCGGCGTGACCGCGTCCCCCCTGCCGGGGCCGTCCGGGAACGTCGAATACTTCCTGTGGATGCGCGCCGGGGCGCCACCCGTCGACCCGGCCGAGGTGGACCGGGCGGTTGCCGAGGGGCCACGATAGGCCGAGTTCCGCGCTATTGGGTCGACGATGGGGAGAGCCTGATGAGTGAGCGCACGGTCCTGGTCGTCACACACACCGGGCGTCCGGCGGCGCTGCGCAGCGCCCGGCTGCTGATCGAACGGCTGACCGCGGCCGGGGTCGGCGCGCGGGTCCTCGAACCGGAGGCGGGTGACCTGCTCGCCCTGCCCGGGGTGGAGCTGGTCCCCAACGAGTCGGACGCAGCCAAGGGCTGTGAACTGGCCGTCGTCCTGGGTGGCGACGGCACGATTCTGCGCGGCGCGGAACTCGTCCGCGAGTTCGGCGTGCCGATGCTCGGGGTGAACCTCGGACGTGTCGGCTTCCTCGCGGAGGCCGAACGTGAGGACCTCGGGGAGGTCGTCGACCGGGTCGTCGACCGGGCGTACGACGTCGAGGAGCGCATGACGCTCGACGTCGTCGTACGGATGAACGGTGACGTCGTCCACACCGACTGGGCGCTGAACGAGGCCGCGGTCGAGAAGTCGGCGCGCGAGCGGATGCTCGAAGTCGTCGCTGAGATCGACGGCCGTCCGCTGTCCCGCTGGGGCTGCGACGGCGTGGTGTGCGCCACCCCCACCGGTTCGACGGCCTATGCGTTCTCCGCCGGCGGCCCCGTCGTGTGGCCGGAGGTCGAAGCACTGCTGATGGTCCCGATCAGCGCGCACGCGCTGTTCGCCCGGCCGATGGTGACGTCACCTGACTCGGTGATGGCCGTGGAGGTCCTGCCGGGCACCGCCCGCGGGGTGTTGTGGTGTGACGGCCGCCGTACGGTCGACCTGCCGCCGGGGGCCCGGGTGGAAGTGCGCCGGGGAACCGTCCCCGTGCGCCTGGCCCGGCTGCACGAGGCGCCGTTCACCAACCGCCTTGTGGCGAAGTTCGCGCTGCCGGTGCAGGGCTGGCGCGGGATGCGCTGAAGCCGTTCCGTACAGGACCGGCGCGGTTCCTTCCCGTACCCCCGGTTGGCGGATTTTCAGTACAACCTTCTCGTAGGGAACCAGGTCGGGCCGGAGACGTGGGCGATCCGGAGTAGGGTCGGGCCCGTGCTGGAGGAGATGCGGATACGGGGACTCGGCGTGATCGAGGACGCCGTCGTGGAGCTTGCGCCCGGATTCACCGTGGTCACCGGTGAGACCGGTGCCGGTAAGACGATGGTGGTGACAGGGCTGGGGCTGCTGTTCGGCGGCCGGGCCGACGCCGGGCTGGTGCGGTCGGGGACGGACAAGGCGGTGGTCGAGGGCCGGGTCGTACTCGACCCCGGGTCGGCGGCCGCGCGCCGGGCGGTGGAGGCGGGCGCCGAGCTTGACGACGCAGGGGGGGCCGGAGGCCGGCCCCCGGGTCAGCACAGCACGCTGCTCCTGGCCAGGACGATCTCGGCCGAAGGGCGGTCCAGGGCCCATGTGGGCGGCAGGTCGGCGCCGGTGGCGCTGCTCGGCGACCTCGCCGACGACCTGATCGCCGTACACGGCCAGACTGATCAGCAGCGGCTGCTCAAGCCTGCCAGGCAGCGCGGCTCGCTGGACCGCTACGCGGGCCGCGCGGTGTCCGTGCCCTTGACGGAGTACGGCGTCGTGTACGCCAGGCTGCGGCAGGTCGGTGCCGAACTCGCGCTGATCACCACCCAGGCGCGCGAACGCGCCCAGGAGGCCGACCTGCTGCGCTTCGGCCTCCGGGAGATCGCGTCGCTGGCCCCGCAGCCCGGCGAGGACGTCGCACTCGCGGCCGAATGCGACCGGCTCGGCCACGCGGACGCCCTGCGCACCGCCGCGACCACGGCGCACGAAGCGTTGCTGACCGACCCGGAGTCCGGATCCGAGGGTGTCGACGCCACCACCCTGGTCGGTGCCGCCCACCGGGCCGTGGAGGCCGTCGCCGCCCACGACCCCGCGCTGGCCGCGCTGGCCGGCCGCCTCGGTGAGCTGACCTACCTGCTGTCCGACGCGGCCGGGGAACTGGCCTCGTACACCTCTGGGGTGGACGCCGACCCGGTGCGCCTGGCCGCCGCCGAGGAACGCCGCGCCGCGCTGTCCCACCTCGTCCGCAAGTACGGCGACAACGTCGACGACGTGCTGCGCTGGGCCGAGGACGCCGAAGTGCGCCTGGGCGGGCTCGACGGCGACGACGACCGCATAGGGGCCCTCGCCCTCGAACGCGACCGGCAGCGCGCCGAACTGTCCCGCCTCGCCGGAGACCTCTCCACGGCCCGCCGCGCGGCCGCCGAATCATTCGGGCAGAAGGTCACCGCCGAACTCGCCGAACTGGCGATGCCGCACGCTCGGGTGACCGTGGCGGTCACCGGCGCCGACGACCCCGACGGACTCAACGTGGACGGGCGGACCCTGGCGTACGGACCGACCGGCGTCGACGAGGTCGAACTGCAGCTGGCCCCGCACCCCGGCGCACCGGCCAGGGCACTGGCCAAGGGCGCGTCCGGCGGTGAGCTGTCGCGGGTGATGCTCGCCGTGGAGGTCGTGTTCGCCGGTGCCGACCCGGTGCCGACCTTCGTCTTCGACGAAGTGGACGCGGGCGTCGGCGGCAAGGCGGCCGTCGAAGTGGGCCGCCGGCTCGCCCGGCTCGCACGCAACGCCCAGGTGATCGTGGTCACCCACCTGCCGCAGGTCGCGGCATTCGCCGACCAGCACCTGGTGGTGGAGAAGTCCAACGACGGAACCGTCACCCGGTCGGGTGTCATCAGGCTGGACGACGCGGCCCGGGTACGGGAACTGTCCCGCATGCTCGCCGGGCTTGAGGACTCGGAGCTGGGGCGCGCGCACGCGGAGGAACTGCTGGCGACAGCGGCGAAGGCCAAGGCTTGAGCGGGAACGCCTGTTCCGTCCCGGCGCTGTAACGGTCCTGGAGCCGGCGGGCCGCCGTCCCCGTCCAGGGCCGGCCCGCGCACTCCGGGATCGTTACAGTTGCCGCGACCGGTACGTCACGGTTTTGTGATGGAACCGACCGGAGTAACCCTCTGTCCCAGGTCAGGGGTTTGACCATGGCAGGATGACTGGCGATGAGGATCCCCGCACTACGCCGTCGCCAGCTGCCCGCAGAACCGGGTGCGTTCGGCGTGGCCAGGATCGACCGTCGCACCAAAGACCTGACCAAACGGCTGCGCCCCGGCGACGTCGCGATCATCGACCACGCCGACATCGACCGGGTGGCCGCCGACGCGTTGGTCGCAGCCCAGCCGTCGGCCGTGGTCAACGCGGCGTCGTCCATCTCCGGGCGCTACCCCAACGTCGGCCCGCAGATCATCATCGAGGCCGGGATCCCGCTCCTCGACGCGGTCGGCGACGGGGTGATGAGCCGCATCAGGGACGGGCAGCTCGTCCGGATCGGCGACAACGTCCTCTTCCACGACGACGCGCCCGTCGCGGTGGGCACACTCCTGGACAAGGAGTCGGTGCAGGCCGCCATGGACGAGGCCCGCGCGGGCCTGTCCGAGCAGATCGAGGCGTTCGCGGAGAACACGCTCAAGTTCATCCGTGACCCCGAGGAACGCAACCTCATCCTGGACGGCGTCGGCATCCCGGCGGTCAACACCCGCATCGAGGGCCGGCAGGTCCTCATCGTCGTCCGCGGCTACCACTACCGCGAGGACCTCGCCGCACTGCGCCCGTACATCCGGGAGTACCGGCCGGTGATGATCGGCGTGGACGGCGGCGCCGACGCCCTGATCGAAGCCGGCTACAAGCCGAACATGATCGTCGGAGACATGGACTCGGTGTCCGACAGCGCACTGCGCTCCGGGGCCGAGATCATCGTGCACGCCTACCGCGACGGCCGCGCCCCCGGCATGGACCGCCTCGCCGAACTCGGCGTGGACGGCATCCCCTTCCCGGCCACCGGCACCAGTGAGGACATCGCGATGCTCATCGCCGACGACATGGGCGCGAGCCTCATCGTCGCGGTCGGCACGCACTTCACCCTGGTGGAGTTCCTCGACAAGGGCCGCGCGGGAATGTCCTCGACCTTCCTGACCCGGCTGCGGGTGGGCAGCAAACTGGTCGACGCCAAGGGCGTCAGCCGCCTCTACCGCAGCCGCATCTCCACCATGTCGCTGCTGATGCTGTGCCTGGCCGCCCTGGTCACCATCGTGGTCACCGTCCGGGTCTCACCGCTGGGGCAGGCGTACTACCACGCCTTCGGCGCCCAGTGGGACGCCTTCGTCTACTGGTTGCAGGGACTGTTCCGTTGATCGACTTCCGCTATCACGTCGTCTCCATCATCGCGGTGTTCCTCGCGCTCTCGGTGGGGCTGGTCCTGGGCAGTTCCTTCCTGCGTGAGGCGGCCGTCCGCGGCCTCGACAGCCAGATCCGGCTGCTCAGTCAGCAGAACGACGGCCTGCGCAAGGACGTCGGCGCCCGGGACGCCAACATCAAATACCTTGAAGGCTTCATCGGCACGACCGTCCCCCAGCTGGTCGAGAAGAAGCTCACCGACGTCAACGTCGTCGTGGTCGCCCTGCCGGGCAGTGACAGCAAGAAGACCGACAACCTGATCCACACGCTGGACCTGGCCGGCGCGAAGGTGACCGGCCAGGTGTTCGTCAAGGGTTCGTGGACCGACCTGAAGCAGGAGAGCGCGCTGGCCCAGGCCGCCGGGACCCCGCCGCAGGGGGCCGGGCCCAACGGCCCCGCGACCGCGGACGCCAAGGCCGCGACCGCGCTGGCCACCGCCGTCATGACACACCGCACCCCGGCCCAGAACACGACGACCGGGCAGCAGTCGGGCACCCCCGGCCCGGGCGCCAGCGCCACACCCACGTCCGGCACCACTCAGAACCCCGGTATGACGGGGGCCACGGTCCCGGTCCAGCGGGACACCGGCGCGCTCACCCGCCTGAAGGACGCCGGATTCATCGACGTCAAGGGCGAACCCGGCAAGGGCGCCACGCTCGCTCTGGTCAGCGTGCCGTCGGACGTCGTCGGCGGGGAGAACCCCGGCAAGGTCAGCGAGGCGTACCTGGTGCTTTCCCGCGCGCTGGCCACTGCGGGCGAAGGGGCCGTGGCCGCCGGGACCACGACCTCCGCGCAGGAAGGCGGATTCCTGCAGGCGCTGCACGGTGACGAGAACACCTCGAAGCTCGTTTCCTCGGTGGACAACGCCGACACTCCGGCGGGTCAGGTCGCCACCGTCTGGATCATGGCCGGCGCGCAGGCCGACCGTCGGGTCGGCCATTACGGCACTGTGGGCACCACCGACGGCTGGCTGCCGAAACTCCCCCTCCCTGAGGAGACGAAGAAACCTTGAACACCGCACGCGTCCTCACCGCGGTCGGCGCCGGATACGCGGCCCGGCTCGCCTACACGGCTCTGACCCGCCGTCCGGCGGCGCAGACGGAGCGCTTCGACCGTACGAACCACAGAGGCAGGACGCTGACGCTCCTGCAGGGCCCCGCCGTCGCCGTCGGTACGGCGGCGGCGCTGACCGTCGTCCCGGGCGTCCCCGCCCGCTGGAAGGCCGCCGGGGTCCTGGCGACCGTGGGCGCGGCCTGCTTCGGCACGTACGACGACCTGGTCGGCGACAGTGACCGCCGCGGGCTCAAGGGCCACCTGGGCGCGCTGGGCGGCGGTGAACTGACCACCGGCGGCATCAAGATCCTCGGCATCGGCGCGACCGGCCTGATCGCCGGGGCGATGGTGCAGCGCAAACCGCTTGACAAGCTCCTCGCGGGCATCGTCATCGCCGGCACCGCCAACCTCATCAACCTGTTCGACCTGCGTCCGGGCCGGGCGTCCAAGGCGCTGCTGATCGCCGGGGCCCCGGCCTGGCTGCGCGGGGGAGCCCCCGCGATGCTGGCCGCCGCCCCGATGGGCGCCGCCGCCGCGCTGCTGCCCGACGACCTGGGCGAGCGCAGCATGCTCGGCGACGCCGGGGCCAACGCGCTCGGCGCCGCGCTGGGCGTGGCCGCCGCCGCCCGGGCCGGCCGCCTGGGGCTGCTCACCCGGGCCGGACTGCTCGTCGGCCTCACGCTGGCCAGCGAGAAGGTCTCCTTCACCAAGGTCATCGCGGACACCCCGGCGCTCAACGCGCTCGACATGCTGGGGCGGCGTCCGGCTCCGGTCCCGGCGCAGAAGCAGCAGGAAGACACCCCGGCCGCGGTATGACCGCTTCCGGCCGACCGCCTGTCCCCGGGGGAGCGCCTGGTTCCGGCCGACCGCCTGTCCCCGGGGGAGCGCCTGTCCCCGGGGGAGCGCCTGTCCCCGGGGGAGCGCCTGTCCCCGGGGGGCCGTCCGTTTCCGGGCAGCCGCCCGTCGACCATGTTCGCGATGCTGTTTCCGGGCCGGATCCACAGCGTTCCGAGCGTGCCCGACGCGGCAGTTTTTCCGCCACCGCGACTACCGGCGGTGGCGGCGGAGGTGGTACCGGTGCCGCCGGGAAGCGGATCAAGACGGTCCTGGGAGCGGCGGCGCTGATCAGTGCAGTCACAGTGCTGGCCAGGGTCGCGGGCTTCGGGCGGCAGCTGGTGTTCTCCGGCACGGTCGGCGAGACCCTGCTGGGCACCGTCTACACCACCGTCAACGCGGTCCCCAACATCGCCTTCGAGGTCGTCGCGGGCGGCGCGCTGGCCAGTGTCGTCGTCCCGGTCCTGGCCGGGCCCGTCGCGGCCGGGGCCCGCGAGGACGCCGACCGCATCGCGTCGGCCCTGCTCACCTGGGTCGTCCTCGCCCTGACGCCGCTGGTCCTCGCCGGCCTGCTCGCCGCCCGGCCGATCGCCGGACTGATGCTGGCGGGCAAAGCGGACGAGCCGGGGGCGTCAGCGGTCGGCGCGCGCATGCTGTTCGTGTTCGTCCCGCAGATCATGTTGTACGGAATCGCAGTCGTCACCGGCGGCATCCTCCAGGCCCACCACCGCTTCGTGGCGTCCACGGTCGCGCCGCTGGTCTCCAGCGTGACGGTCGCCGTCGCCTACGTGGTGTTCGCCGCCGGGTTCGACGTGGACCTGAACGACCTGGCCACGCTGTCCCGGGACGCCGAACTGGTGTTGTCGCTGGGTACGACCGCCGGGGTGCTCGCGCTCGTGCTGTGCACGGTCGTCCCCCTGCGCGGTACCGGCCTGCGGCTGCGCCCCACCCTGCACTTCCCCGACGGAGTCGCCCGGAAGGTCCGCACCCTCGCCGGGGCGGGTGTCGCCGCGCTGATCGCCCAGCAGGCCTCCATGGTCACCGTCCTGCTGCTCAACAACCGCCGAAGCGTCCCGCACGGCTCGGTGGTCGTCTACCAGAACGCCTGGATGGTCTACCTGCTCCCGTACGCGATCCTGGCCGTCCCGATCGCCACCGCGGCGTTCCCCCGGCTCAGTACGTACGCCCACGACGGCGACCACGCGGCGTTCGCCCGGACCACGGCGTCGACCACCCGTTCGGTCCTGCTCGTCAGCGGTGCCGGAGCGGTGCTGCTCGCCGCCGGGGCCTGGCCGGTCGGCTGGTTCTTCGCGCAGTTCATGCGGGGCGACGTCGACCAGGGCCGGATGGCGTGGGCCCTGGTCGCCTTCGCCCCGGGCCTCGTCGGCTACGGCCTGACCGCGCAGCTCGGCCGGGTGCTCAACGCGTCGGGACACGGCCCGACGGCCGCCACCTGCACGGTCGCCGGATGGTTGACGGTGGTCGCCGCCGATGTGGCGCTCGCGGCGGTCCTTCCGCCAGGCTGGACCGTGGTGGCACTGGGTATCGGGAACTCCGTCGGCATGACCGTGGCGGGTGTGGCACTGACCGTCGCGACCGCCCGCCGGGTAGGGCACGATGCCGTACACGGAATCTTCAGTAAGGCGTAGGACAGGGGACCGCCGCGCGGGATCCACGTCGTACGGATGTCGTACGCGGGTCAGCACCGCCGGGACGCGCCAGGACAGCACCAGGCCCTACCGGCGGAGCACCAAGCCGGACGGGAACAGCACCAAGCCGCACCAGCAGAGCACCAAGACGCAGAGGAGTACCCGTGGACACCCCCGCGACGGCAGGACCGGCCCGGCTGCGCGCCGTCCTGGTGCTCGCCACCTCCACCGGTGGCGTGGGCCAGCACGTACGTTCGCTCGCCGGACAACTGGTCAGGCGCGGCGTCGCCGTGACCGTGTGCGGCCCCGCGGCCACCGAGGAGCACTTCGACTTCACCGGGACCGGCGCGAAGTTCGCCCCCGTGGAGATCGCCACCGCGCCCCGCCCCAGTGACCTCACCGCGGTCAAGGCCCTGCAGAAGGCCGTGGAGGGAGCGAAGGCACACGTCGTGCACGCCCACGGGCTGCGGTCCGCGCTGATCGCGGGCACCGCGCTGGGCAAGAAGCGCCGCGGCCGCACGCCGCTGGTCGTCACCCTGCACAACGCCGTCCTCGCCGGCGGCCCCAAGGCGATGATCGGCGAACTGATGGAGACCCGGGCCGTCCGCGGCGCCGACGTCGTCCTGGGCGCCTCCACCGACCTGGTCGACCGGGCCCGCGCGCTCGGCGCGACCGACGCCCGCTTCGGCCCGGTGTCCGCGCCCCCGCTCCCCGCCCCGCGCCGGGACCGGGCCGCCGTACGCGGTGAACTCGCCTCCACCGACCGGCCGATCGTGCTCGCGGTGGGACGGCTCGCCCCGCAGAAGGCCTACCCGCTGCTCCTGGAGGCCGCCGAGCGGTGGATAACCCTCGACCCGGTGCCGCTGGTGCTCATCGCCGGGGAGGGCCCGCTGCGCGCGGAACTGCAGCAGCGCATCGACGCCGAAAGGCTGCCGGTGCGGCTGCTCGGCCACCGCGACGACATCCCCGACCTGTTCGCCGCGGCGGACCTCGTGGTGCTGCCCAGCGAGTGGGAGGCCCGTTCGCTGACCGCCCAGGAGGCGCTGCGCACCGGGGTGCCGCTGGTGGCCACCGCGGTGGGCGGTACGCCGTCGCTGGTGGGTGACGCGGGCGTCCTGGTGCCGTACGGGGACGTGCCGGCGCTCGCGCAGGCGGTGGCGGACCTCATCGGGGACCCGAAGCGGCGCGCGGAGCTGGTGGCGCTGGGCAAGGAGCAGGCCGCGACCTGGCCGGACGACGACGAAGCGGCGGGCCAGGTGCTGGGCGTGTACGAGGAGTTCGGCCCGAACTGAGCTCTACCGGTTTTGGACTTCGCGGGGCACTGTGTCTGTCCGGGGCCGCCCGGCGAACTCCAGGACCGTCACCCGATGCCCTGCCGGTCCGGTGTCAGCGCGAACGCCTGCTCCCGCTCGTCCGGGTGCACCCGCGCCACGTCCGCCCGCAGGAACTCCCACTGCCGCAGCAGCGGCGCCCTGCGCTCCTGTGGCGCGATCCGCAGCAGGTCCTCCAGCGACGCCGCGAGCCGCCGCGTCACCTGCGGGGAACGGGCCCCGTACTGCCGGGTCTCGGTGAACGCCAGGTCCACCAGGTCCGCCCAGCAGGGCAGCGGCTCGATCAGCCGCACCGTCCCCTGCCGGTCGGTGTGGGTCCTGTCGTCCAGCGGCAGCCGTACGACGTAACCCAGCAGCGCGTGCATGCGGTCGAACGCGTTGACCCCGGTGGTCGGGTCGTTGACCCCCGAGGACAGGGCCCGCGCGGAGATGTCCGCCAGCTGGCGGAAGCCGAATGAGAAGTCCTGGAACATCGACCGTTCGATGCCCATGTTCAGCGACCTGTGCAGCGCCTTCACCGTCAGCTTCCCGGTCCCGTACACCGCGGCCAGCGGGGTGCCCGGGATCAGGTAGTCGCCGATCCGCGGGATCAGGCGCAGAGTCACCCCGCGTTTGCGCGCCAGGTGGACGAGCCGGGCCTCGTTGACGCTGCGCAGCACCCCCGGCCGGCCGGTGTAGGCGAGGGTGCCGGTCACTTCGCCGACCGGCCCGGCGGCCCGGCTGAAGGGGACCCGGTCCAGTTCGCGCAGGCTCTCCCGGGCCAGGGCGTCGATGACGTAGGTGACCCGCATCATCGTGATCGTGGAGTTCACGTAGAGGACGAAGAGCACCAGGCAGGCGACGACCAGCCCCAGGGCCAGCCACGAGGAGAGGAAGGGCTTGGCGTCGGCCTGCTGTTCGAACAGACCCCGGCCCTTCTGCACCCGCAGGGCGAACAGGAAGGTCAGCAGGAACATCGACATCGTCGCTTTTGTGATCTTGCTGCGCAGGTACAGCCGGATCACCCGGGGGGAGAACTGGCTGGCCGCCATCTGGAGCGCGACCAGGGTGATGCTGAAGACCACACCGATGAAGGTCAGCATCGACGAGCTGATGGTGGCCACGGCCGCTGCGCCGGCGGTCCCGATCCTGTCGATGACCACGAGGCCTTCCTCGTCGTTCTGCTCGACCAGGTTGTCGTAGAGCGCGTTGTCCAGCTCCATGGCGAGCGTGGCCAGCAACCACCCGACGACGAGCCCGAGCAGCGGCGCGAACAGGAACGAGTCCCGCAGCCGGTCGCGCAGGTACGGGAACCTGCGCGGCCGGGGTGCCGGTCGCACGAGCATCGTCGGCGGGTGGTCCGCGGTCACGGCCGGGTCACCCCTTCAGCGGGCGGTCGGGCACCGGCACCGGCCCGGGGACCGGTCCCGGCACCGTCGGTCCTTTCGCCAGGCGCAGCGCGGTGTCGATCAGCGGCACGTGGCTGAAGGCCTGCGGGAAGTTGCCCACCTGCCGTTGCAGCCTGGGGTCCCACTCCTCAGCGAGCAGCCCCAGGTCGTTGCGCAGCGACAGCAGGCGTTCGAACAGCTCGCGCGCCTCCTCGTAGCGGCCGATCATCGCGAGGTCGTCGGCCATCCAGAACGAGCAGGCCAGGAAGGCCCCTTCGTCGCCGGGCAGGCCGTCGACGCCCGCCGATTCGCCGTGTGTGGGGTAGCGGTGCACGAAGCCGTCCTCGGTCAGCTCGCGTTGGATCGCCTCGATGGTCCCGACGACCCGCTTGTCGTCCGGCGGCAGGAAGCCGACCTGCGGGATGAGCAGCAGGGAGGCGTCCAGCTCGAGCGAACCGTAGTACTGGGTGAAGGTGTTGCGGTCGGCGTCGTACCCGTACGCGCAGACCTCGCGGTGGATCTCCTCGCGGAGGTTCAGGAAGCGTTCCAGCTGGTCGCCGCCGACCGGGTGCGCGGACAGGAACTGCACGATCCTGTCCACGGCCACCCAGGCCATCACCTTGGAGTGCACGAAGTGCCGGCGGGGGCCGCGGACCTCCCAGATGCCCTCGTCGGGCTCGCGCCAGCGGGACTCCAGGTAGTCGAGCAGCCGGATCTGGAGGTGGATCGACTCGTCTTCGAGCGCCGGGTCGGCGGCCCGCGCGTGGTGGAGCGCGTCCAGGACCTCGCCGTACACGTCGAGCTGGAACTGGTCGGCCGCCGCGTTGCCGATGCGGACGGGGCGGGAGCCCTCGTAGCCGTCCAGCCAGGTGGCCTCGTACTCGGTCAGCCGCCGCTCGCCGGTGATCCCGTACATGATCTGGAGGTTCTCCGGGTCGCCCGCGACCGCCCGCAGGAGCCAGGCGCGCCAGGCCTTGGCCTCCTCCAGGAAGCCGGTCTTGATGAGTGAGGTGAGGGTGATCGCGGCGTCCCGGAGCCACGTGTAGCGGTAGTCCCAGTTCCGTACGCCGCCGATGTCCTCGGGGAGGGACGTGGTGGGGGCCGCCACGATGCCGCCGGTGGGTGCGTACGTCAGCGCCTTCAGGGTGATCAGCGAGCGGATGACGGCCTCACGCCAGGGGCCCGTGTAAGTGCACTGCGCCACCCATCCGGCCCAGAACTTCTCCGTGAGCGCGAGGGCCTCTTCGGCGTCCGTGTGCAGCGGCGGGCCCGCGTGCGAGGGGTGCCAGGTCAGGGTGAGGGCGATCTTCTGGCCGGCTTCGACGGTGATGTCGGAGTAGGTCGTGAGGTTGCGTCCGTAGGTGTCCTCGGGGCTGTCCAGCCACACCGCGTCGGGCCCGGCGACCGCGACCGTGCGGCCGTCGTCGTGACGGTGCACCCACGGGGTGATGCGGCCGTAGTGGAAGCGCATCTTCAGTTCCGAGCGCACCGGCACACTGCCGCTGACGCCCTCGATGATGCGGACCACGGTGGGCGCGCCGACCAACTGGTCGGCGGGCGGCATGAAGTCGGTCAGCCGCACGGTGCCGCGCGGCGTCTCCCATTCGGACTCCAGGACCAGCGAATCCCCGACGTAGCGCCGCCGGGTGGCCGGACCGCCGGACAGCGGGGCGATCTGCCAGAAGCCGTTGTCATGGGTGCCGAGCAGTGACGCGAAGACCGCGGGGGAGTCGAACCGAGGCAGGCACAGCCAGTCCAGCGACCCCTCACGATTGACCAGGGCGGCCGTCTGCATGTCCCCGATGAGGGCGTAATCCTCGATACGACTAGTGGTACGCACGTATCCATCCGTCCGTTTGTGCAGGGTCTGCCGCCTGACGGCAGACTAAGTCGGGGGCGTTGATCGCGCGCCTTTTGGAGTTGCGCCGGGATCGGCCCGATCCGGTGACCGTATGTGTCGCGGGGGCAGTCGGTCCACATCGGGGCGATCCGGTGATTCATCCTCATTTCAACCGGAATCATCGGACAAATAGGACGTTCGGATTTCAGGTAAGTGTCAACAAAGCTTACGGAGGGTGAGTCTGCCGCCGTTCGGGGGCGGTGTGCGGGACTCCCCAGTCCAGCGCTGTTAGGCTGGTATCCCGTGGACGTCCGGGACCTTCCGGTAACGGCCCCGACCGCAGTCGGCGGGTCGGGCCCCAGGTCCCCACCTCCGTACGCAACCACGGGAGCCCCCCTTTGTCAGTGCCCCACTCGCAGGACCGGCGTGGATCGAACCGACCGGCCAAGCACCTCTTCGTCACCGGAGGTGTCGCGTCCTCCCTCGGTAAGGGCCTGACCGCATCCAGCCTGGGCGCACTGCTCAAGGCACGGGGGATGCGCGTGACCATGCAGAAGCTCGACCCGTACCTCAACGTCGACCCCGGAACGATGAACCCGTTCCAGCACGGCGAGGTCTTCGTCACCGAGGACGGCGCCGAGACGGACCTCGACGTCGGGCACTACGAGCGGTTCCTCGACGAGAACCTGCACGGCTCGGCCAACGTCACCACCGGCCAGGTCTACTCCACGGTCATCGCCAAGGAGCGCCGCGGCGAGTACCTCGGCGACACCGTCCAGGTCATCCCGCACATCACCAACGAGATCAAGTCCCGGGTCCGGGCCATGGCGACCGACGACGTCGACATCGTCATCACCGAGGTCGGCGGCACCGTCGGCGACATCGAGTCGCTGCCGTTCCTGGAGTCGATCCGGCAGATCCGGCACGAGATCGGCCGCGACAACGTCTTCTTCCTGCACGTTTCGCTGTTGCCGTACATCGGCCCGTCCGGCGAGCTGAAGACCAAGCCCACCCAGCACTCCGTCGCCGCGCTGCGCTCCATCGGCATCCAGCCCGACGCGATCGTGCTGCGCGCCGACCGCCCGGTGCCGCAGGAGATCAAGCGCAAGATCTCGCTGATGTGCGACGTCGACGAGGAGGCCGTGGTCGCCGCGATCGACGCCCCGTCGATCTACGACATCCCCAAGGTCATCCACGGCGAGGGCCTGGACGCGTACGTCGTGCGCCGCCTCGGTCTGCCGTTCCGCGACGTCGACTGGACCGTGTGGGCCGACCTGCTGCGCCGGGTGCACCAGCCCGAGGGTGAGGTCACGGTCGCACTGGTCGGCAAGTACATCGACCTGCCCGACGCGTACCTCTCGGTCACCGAGGCCATCCGGGCCGGCGGTTTCGCCAACAACGTCCGCGCGAACATCAAATGGGTGACCTCGGACGACATCACGTCGCCCACGGCCGCCGCGCGGGTGCTCGGCGACGCCGACGCGATCCTGATCCCCGGCGGTTTCGGCGAGCGCGGTGTCGAGGGCAAGGTCCACGCCATCACCTACGCCCGGGAGCAGGGTGTGCCGATCCTCGGCATCTGCCTGGGCCTCCAGTGCATGGTCATCGAGGGTGCCCGCAACCTCGCGGGCCTGACCGGCGCGAACTCCCTGGAGTTCGACGAGCAGGCCAAGCACCCGGTCGTCGCCACGATGGCCGACCAGCTCGACATCGTCGCGGGTGACGGCGACCTGGGCGGCACGATGCGCCTGGGCTCCTACCCGGCGAAACTCGCCGAGGGTTCGCTCGCGGCCGAGGTCTACGGCGCGGCCGAGGTCGACGAGCGCCACCGGCACCGCTACGAAGTGAACAACACCTACCGCAAGCAGTTGGAGGAGGCGGGGCTGGTCTTCTCCGGCACGTCGCCGGACGACCACCTGGTCGAGTTCGTCGAACTGCCACGCGAGGTGCACCCGTACTTCATCGCCACGCAGGCGCACCCCGAGCTGAAGTCCCGGCCGACACGCCCGCACCCGCTGTTCGCGGGTCTGGTCGCCGCCGCGGTGCGCCGGCTCAGGGGCGAATAGTCACTGACTGCTTCTCAAGAGCGTCCGGTACGGATTTCAAATCCGTACCGGACGCTCTTCTCACGTCCGCGCGGGCGACCCCGGTGGTTCCGGGCAACGTTAGTGTTCTTGCCATCAGCCGCAGGTGGAAGGACTTGGACATGGGCAGCGACGACTACACGAATGTCACAGACACTCCGGAGGAGTGGCCGGTCGACGAGTCGGCCGTGGTCTACGAGGGCCGGGTCACGACTCTCCGGACCGACGTCGTACGGATGCCCGACGGCTCCACCGGCCGCCGTGACTACCTGCAACACCCGGGCGCGGTGGGGGTGTTGGCCCTGGACTCGGACAACCGGGTGCTGGTCCTGCGGCAGTACCGCCACCCGGTGCGACACAAGCTGTGGGAGCTGCCCGCCGGGCTCCTGGACATCCCCGGCGAAAACCCTCTGCACGCGGTCCAGCGTGAGCTCTACGAGGAAGCCCACCACAAGGCAGACGACTGGCGGGTGCTGACCGACAGTTACCAGTCCCCGGGTGCGATGGACGAGGCCGTACGGGTGTTCCTCGCGCGCGGAGTGTCCGAGTCCACGGGTGAGAAGCACGAAGCCGAGGGCGAGGAACTCGACCTCGAAGTGGCGTGGGTGCCGCTGGAGGAGCTCGTGCGGCTGATCCTGGCCGGAAAGCTCCACAACGCGCTGCTGGTCAGCGGGGTCCTGGCGACCTACGCGGCGCTCCACGGCGACGGTTTCGACGCCCTGCGGGCCGCGGACGCCCCGTGGCCCGCCCGCCCGTTCTGAGCCGGTCGTCCCGCTGCGTGACAGCAGTCCCTGTGGTCTCCTGTACTCCGTACACGACCTGTCGGGTTTCCTCGGGGACTGGTGGACCGGATGAGCAACTTCTCAGGCGAAGAGCCGGGCGGCGACAAGGAGTTCACGCGGTCGCCGAACCACTTCGCCGCGCGCGTCACCGCGGACGGCCGGGACGGCTGGCCGGTGGAACCGGGCCGCTACCGGCTCGTCATGAGCCGGGCCTGCCCGTGGGCCGGCCGGTCGGTCATCGTACGCAGACTCCTCGGCCTTGAGCCCGTCCTGTCGATGGCCGTCACCGACCCCGTCCAGGACGAGCGCAGCTGGCGGTTCACACTCGACCCGGACGGGCGCGACCCGGTCCTGGGGATCTCCTACCTCTCCGAGGCCTACTACGCCGCCGAACCCGGGTACGGCGGCGGTGTGAGCGTCCCGGCGCTGGTGGACGTCCCCAGCGGGAAACTGGTCACCAACGACTACCCGCGGATCAGCCTGGACCTGGCCACCCAGTGGACCGCGTACCAGCGCCCCGGGGCACCCGAGCTGTACCCGCGGAAGCTGCGCCCGGAGATCGACGAGGTGATGGAGTCGTTCAGGACGGACGTCAACCTGGGCGTCTACCGGGCCGGGTTCACCCGGAAGCAGGCGACCTACGACGACGCGTACGCGGCGTACTTCCGGCGTCTCGACCTGCTGTCGGAGCGGTTGGCCGACCAGCGCTACCTGGTGGGCGACCACATCACCGAGGCGGACATCCGGCTGTTCGTCACCCTGGTGCGGCACGACGCCGTCTACCACGGGCACTACAAGCTGAACCGCGACAAACTCACCGAACTGCCCGTCCTGTGGGCGTACACGCGCGATCTGTTCCAGACGCCCGGCTTCGGTGACACCGTCGACTTCGACCACATCAAGACGCACTACTACTACGTGCACCACCTGGTGAACCCGTCCCGGGTGGTGCCGCGCGGGCCCGACCTGTCGGGGTGGAACACGCCGCACGGGCGCGAGGCGCTGGGCGGCAGCCCCTTCGGCGCGGGCGGGACACCGCCGGGCCCGGTGGCGCCGGGCGAAGAGGTCCCCGCGGCGGGGCGGGCGTGAGGGCGGGGTCTCTCCCTGACGCCCGGCCCGCTCTGGTGTGACCGTGCGGATTCGGCCAGGATGTCCGAGCGCACGGCGCAGGGACCGTTGTACGAGCGTGGGGATGGTTGTGCGGAGAACACAGAAGGCTTTTGCCGTCGCGGCGGTACTGTGCGCCGGGTTGACCGCGGCCTGCGGCCTGGTCGGCCAGGAGGGACCGTCGGATGAATACGTTCCGCCGCTGACGCTCACCCAGGGGCCGGGGGCCAGGGCCGCCGCCGTCCCCGGGGCTGCTCCGGAGGAGACCCCGGCCCAGGAGCCCGTGGCGGGGGACGCGCCGGCCCCGGACGCGCTGCCTGCTGATATTCCGCCCGCTGATATTCCGCCGGCTGATGTCCCGTCGTCGCCCCCGGGTGACGCCCCGGCCCCGGAGGTACCGGTGGCGCCGGTCGCGCCGGCCGCGCCGGCCGCTCCACAGCCGGGAGCGTCCCCGGACCCCGTCGTCCCCACGTTCCAGCCGATCGGGCCACCGCCCGCGGGCCCGCCGCCGGCGGACGTCACCGTGGCGCAGCTGCCGGAATCCCTGCGGACCCGGTTCCCCCGACAACTGGCGACGCTCAACCCCACCCAGCTGGCCGCCCTCAAGGCCTGCTCGGACCAGGGCCTCAAGGGCACCTGCGTCGTGGACATCACGCTCGCCGGCTGGGGCCCCGGCATCTGGGGCATGGGGGAACCCGCCCGCTGAGCGCGGGCCGACCCGCGGGCGCGGCAGCTGACCGGGTGCGGACCGGTGGACGCGGCGGCCCACCGCGGGCGGACCGGTGGACGCGGCGGCCCACCGCGGGCTGACCGGTGGACGCGGCGGCCCACCGCGGGCTGACCGGTGGACGCGGCGGCCCACCGCGGGCTGACCCACGGACACACCCGCACTCCCGTGCGCCTGCAACTCCCGGAAAGACCTGTTCGCTAACCTGCCGCAGACAGACGTACACGCGGGGCGGCGGGGGCGGACGGTGGCAGGTGGGCATGGCAGGGGAGACCGGTAGGGCAGGACCTGCTGGTGGTGGCGTCGCCGACGGGGTCGACAGCCTCGGCGGGCTCGTCCCCGGGATGCGCAGGGCGGCCGAAGACGATCTTGATCTGGACCCCGACCCGGACGGCGTCCAGACCGTACGCAACAAACTGACACTCCCGCCGTGGCGCCCCCCGGCGCAGCTGCCGCCCGCACTGGCCGACTTCGTCGGCCGGGCCGACGAACTCGACACGCTGTACGGCTGGGTCACCGGACCCGGCGCCGCCATACCCGCGCAGCAGTCCCTGCTCCCGCCGGACCGCGTCGTGTCCGTCACGGGCCCGGTCGGCACCGGGCGGAGCGCGGTGGCCGTACACCTCGCGCACCGCCTCGCACCACAGTTCCCCGACGGACGCCTGTACGCCCGGCTCACCGGACCGCGCGGGGAGACCACCGCGCCCGGCGACGTCCTGGAGTCCTTCCTCTACGCCCTTGAGGAGACGGAGATCCCCGCCTCCGTCGAGGCACGCGGCGACAGGCTCCGCGAACTCCTCGGCACCCGGCGGGTGTTGATCCTCCTGGAGGACGCCACCGGCACCCCGCAGCTGCGTCCGCTGCTGCCGCAGAGCCCGCACAGCCTCCTCATCGTCACCACGGTCGCCCCGCTGGCCGGAATCGGCCGGGCCGCGGCTGTGCGCTCCTGCGTCCTGGCGGAACTCGACCCGCCCGCCGCCGCCCGCATGCTCGAAAACCTCGCCGGCAGCACCCGGGTGGCCTGCGACCCCAGGGCCGCCGACGAACTGCTGTCACTGTGCGAGTTCCACCCCACCGCGGTCCGCCTGGCCGGGGCGTGGCTGCGGGCCCGCCGGCGGTACGCGATCGCCGACCTCACCCGGCGGCTGCGCATCCAGCGGCTGCGGCTCGAACGCATGGAGGAGCCTCCTGAGGATCTCGCGGTCCGGGCCTGCTTCGACCTGCTGCACGGCGAGCTGGTGCCCTCCGCGGTCCGCCTGCTGCGCCTGCTCGCCCTGGTCCCCGGGCGCGAGTTCGGCGCGGACGCCGCCGCCGCGCTGGCCGACTGCGGCCCCGACGCCGCCGCGACCGCGCTGGCCGAACTGGCCGAACTGCACCTGGTCGAACCCGGCTCGGCCCCGGGGCGCTACCGCTTCCACGAACTGGTCCGCGGCTACGTACAGGAAAGCCTCGACAACGAAGAGCGCCCCGGTGAGCGCCGCACCGCGCGGCTGCGGCTGATCGACCGCTACATCCGCCTGTGCCGGGCCGCCGAGGCGGCCGTCGCCGGCCGGGCCCGGGAAGCCGAGCCGGACGTACGGTTCACCGGCGCGCCGGAGGCCAGGGCCTGGCTGCGCATCGAACGGCCCGAGCTCATGGCCGCCGCCAGGATCGCGTCGGCCGCCCACCTGGACGCGCCCACCCGGCACCTGGTCGCCGTCCTGGCCCGGCTGCTCGACCGGCGCGCCCACTGGCGGGACGTCTTCGAACTGCACGAGCTGGCGCTGTCCTGCGCCCGCAGGCACGTCCGGCCACGCGAGGAGGCCGTCGCGCTGCTCAACCTGGGCAACCTGCACGTCCTGCGGCACGAACTGGAACAGGCGCTCGCGTGCTACCGGTCCGCCCTCGAAGTGAGCAGGGCACTGGCCGACCCGGCGGGGGAGGCCAGGGCCATGGTCAACCTCGGCAACGCGTACGCCGACCTGGGCGACACCCACCGGGCCGTGGACTGGTACGACCGGGCGCTGCTGCTGCGCCGCACCATCGGCGACGAGGAGGGCCAGGCCCGGGTGCTGTCGCTCCTGGGGCGCACCCGCGCCCGGATGGGGCGGTACGAACAGGCGCTGCGGGACCTGCGGGCCGCCCTCGGTGTCCGCCGCCGGCTGGGCGACCCGGCCGCCGCGGGGCGCACGTCCGCCGACATCGGCGAGGTCCTCGCCGACGCCGGGCGGGTGCACGAGGCGCTGAGCGTCTACCGGGGCACCCTCGAATCCTTCCGGGCCGCGGGCGACGAGCGGGCCGAGGCCGCGGCCTTCCTGCGGACCGCGGACCTGCTCGACGAGGTCGGGGACCGCCGCGAGGCCCGCGACCGGCGCAGGCAGGCGCTGTCCCTGCTGACCGACGCGGGCGCGGACGACGCCGTGGCGCAGGTGCGCCGGCTCCTCGACGACGGCCGCGGTGAGTGATCCCCGCCGGGCCGGGGCGCTGACCGCAGGGCAGTCCGAAGCGAAGGTGGACAGGCCCGGTGGGTTGGGAAAGCCCGGGTGCGCGGCCTGTCACCTACGAAACTGTAGGTAGATCCGAGCGGATCTTTCACTTTGAAAGGTTGGCAGCGGGTTTCACCGGTACTAAGCTAAGCGAGTCGCGACCAACGCGGGCGGTGTCCCACTGCCATCGCTGCCGGTTTTGCGCTCCTTTCCCGCGCGTTATCCCGTTAGGACGAATAGTCGTGAAGGTCGGCATCCCCCGCGAGGTCAAGAACCACGAGTACCGCGTGGCAATCACGCCGGCCGGCGTGCACGAGCTCGTGCGCAACGGCCACGAGGTCTTCATCCAGAAGGACGCCGGCCTCGGCTCCTCCATCCCGGACGGCGAGTACACCGCCGCGGGCGCGAAGATCCTCGACACCGCCGACGAGGTCTGGGCGACCGGCGAGATGATCCTGAAGGTCAAGGAGCCCATCGCCTCGGAGTACCACCAGCTGCGCAAGGACCAGGTGCTCTTCACCTACCTGCACCTGGCGGCCTCGCAGCCGTGCACCGACGCGCTGCTCGACGCCGGCACGACGTCCATCGCGTACGAGACGGTCCAGCTCGCCAACGGCGCCCTGCCGCTGCTCGCCCCGATGTCCGAGGTCGCGGGCCGGCTGGCCCCGCAGGTCGGCGCCTACCACCTGATGCGCTCGGCCGGCGGCCGCGGCGTCCTCCCCGGCGGTGTCCCCGGCACCGGCGCGGCCCGCGCGGTCGTCATCGGTGGCGGCGTCTCCGGCTGGCACGCCGTCACGATCGCACTCGGCATGGGCTTCCAGGTCACGCTGCTCGACCGCGACATCAACAAGCTCCGCGAGGCCGACCGCCTCTGGGGCAACCGGGTCGAGACGATCGTCTCCAACTCCTTCGAGCTGGAGAAGGCCGTCCTGGCCGCGGACCTCGTCGTCGGCGCCGTCCTCATCCCGGGCGCCAAGGCCCCCAAGCTCGTCACGAACGAGATGGTCTCCCGCATGAAGTCGGGCGCCGTGCTCGTCGACATCGCCATCGACCAGGGCGGCTGCTTCGAGGACTCGCACGCCACCACGCACGACGACCCGGTCTACAAGGTCCACGACACGGTGTTCTACTGCGTCGCGAACATGCCCGGCGCGGTGCCGAACACCTCGACGTACGCGCTGACCAACGCGACGCTGCCGTACATCATGCAGCTGGCCAACCGCGGCTGGCGCGAGGCGCTGGCCGCCGACCCGGCGCTCGCCAAGGGCCTGAGCACCTTCGAGGGCACCCTCACCAACGGCCCGGTGGCCGAGGCCCTCGGCCTCGCCTTCGTCCCCGTCGAGGACATCCTGAAGTAACCCGTACGGCATTCCCGTACAAACCGCGCCGGGCGGCGGCGAAGGGTGCGGACAGGCACCCCGCCCCGTCGCCGGGCGGCGGACAGAGCGCTGGGCCGGATCCCCACAATGGCGTGGGGGTCCGGCCCCCGTGCGTTCCCGGGTGTTGACTGGGGCGCGTGAACGACGCAGTCGACAAAGTGACCTCAGGGCCGTCCCGTACGGGGATCGCCGATATGCCGGACCACCACCGGGCAGCCGACCCCTGGGCGGCCCCCGTGCGGGCCTTTCTGGACCACCTGGCCGTCGAACGCGGACTGTCACCGCACACCGTCGGCGCCTACCGGCGGGACCTCAGTCGGTATGTCGACTTTATGACCGGTCTCCGCCGCGACTCACCCGCTGTGG
This sequence comes from Kitasatospora sp. UYEF31, assembly GCF_057291755.1. Classification (NCBI taxonomy): domain Bacteria; kingdom Bacillati; phylum Actinomycetota; class Actinomycetes; order Kitasatosporales; family Streptomycetaceae; genus Kitasatospora; species Kitasatospora sp. UYEF31. The sequence goes on along the minus strand of NZ_JBXAWK010000003.1, from coordinate 162,219 downwards.
TGACCTCCCCGGACATCAGTGCGTACCTGGGGGCGCTGCGCACCGGTGACGACCACGGTCCGGCCCTCGCCGAAGCCTCCGCCGCGCGCGCCCTCGCGGCGGTGCGCGGCTTCCACCGCTTCGCGCTGCGGGAGGGCGTGACCGGACGGGACGTCAGCCGGGAGACGACTGCGCCGACACCCCGTCAGCGACTGCCCAAAGCGCTCCCGCTGGACCGGATCGAAGCGCTCCTGGCGGCGGCGGCCGTCGGGGAACCACCCTTCGCGCCGCGCGACCGCGCGCTGCTCGAACTGCTCTACGGGACCGGCGCGCGCATCTCCGAAGCGGTCGGCCTCGACGTCGACGACATCGACCTGACAGCGGGAACCGTGCAGCTCAGAGGCAAGGGCGGCAAGCACAGGGCGGTGCCGCTCGGGTCGTACGCGGCCACCGCGGTCGAGCTCTACTTCGCCTCCGCGCGCCCACACCTGGCGCTGCGTCAGAAAGCTTCGGCCGTACGGGGGGCCGCCGTCGCGGTGTTCCTCAACGCGCGGGGCGGACGACTGTCGAGACAGAGCGGCTGGACGATCCTCAAGACCGCCGCCGAGCGGGCCGGCATCACCGGCGGAGTGTCACCCCACACCCTCCGGCACTCGTTCGCGACCCACTTGTTGGACGGCGGCGCGGACGTGCGAGTGGTGCAAGAACTGCTGGGCCACGCATCGGTGACGACCACCCAGGTCTACACACTGGTCACTATCGACAAACTGCGTGAAGTCTACGCATCTTCCCACCCCCGGGCTCTTGACTGAACGACAGCTGATGTTGCGCGCGTCTGGCGGTTCGCCTTGCTGGGAGCGGGCGACACGCCATAGAGTCGCAAATCGTCAGTAGGGATACACACTGACGAAGCGAGAAATAGCCTGGTCGGCAAGGAGGTAAGACGACTTGTGAACGAGTCGACATTTGCTCCCGGTGGCGCCACTCCAGGGCTGGTCCAGGGCTTCGCGCCGGCCGCCCCGGCGGGCGGGACCACGATGGAGCACCAGGCGGAGCCTTCACGGCCGGGCCTGTCGACGGCTGACCATCCCGGTGCGCCCGCCCCTGACGGGGCTCAGGGAACCGCGTACGACATGTACTACTACGACAACGAGTTGCGGCACGTGGAAGAACTACGCGGTGGACCCTTCGACCCGGACGCGGACTATGAACCCGATCCGGAATACGCCGCGACCCTCGCGCCGGACGCTGCGACGCAGCGCCGTGAGCGGGTGGGCCCCACAGGCCGCCCGTTGCCGTACTTCCCCATTCCCAGTCCGCGGGAGAACCACGGACCGGCCACGATCATCGCGATGTGCAACCAGAAGGGCGGCGTCGGCAAGACGACGTCCACGATCAACCTGGGCGCCGCGCTGGCGGAGTACGGGCAGCGTGTGCTGCTCGTGGACTTCGACCCGCAGGGCGCCCTGTCGGTCGGCCTCGGGGTCAACCCGATGGAGCTGGACCTCACCATCTACAACCTGTTGATGGAGTCCAACCTCAGCCCGGACGACGTCCTGCTGAAGACCATCATCCCGGGCATGGACCTGCTGCCGAGCAACATCGACCTGTCGGCCGCCGAGGTCCAGCTGGTCACCGAGGTCGCCCGGGAGACCACCCTGGCGCGGGCCCTGCGCCCGCTCATCGCGGACTACGACTACATCATCATCGACTGCCAGCCGTCGCTCGGTCTGCTCACGGTCAACGCGCTGACCGCGGCCAACAGTGTCATCGTGCCGCTGGAGTGCGAGTTCTTCGCACTGCGCGGTGTGGCGCTGCTGACCGAGACGATCGAGAAGGTGCACGAGAGGCTCAACCCCGACCTGCGCCTCGAAGGCATCCTGGCCACGATGTACGACGTACGCACGGTGCACGGCCGGGAGGTTCTGGCCCGTGTCGTCGAGGCGTTCGGCGACAACGTCTTCCACACAGTCGTCTCACGGACCGTCAGGTTCCCGGAGACCACCGTGGCGGGGGAGCCGATCACCACGTACGCGTCGAACTCCGTGGGGGCAGCCGCCTACCGCCAGCTCGCGAGGGAGGTGCTCTCCCGGTGTCCCGCCGAGTGAGCCTGCCCGGCGCCCATGAGCTCTTCCGCACCACCGGCGGCATGGGCGTGCCGTCGCGTCAGGCCGCGGCGCCCGACAGCGGGGGCGAGCGGCTGCGTTCCGTACCGCCGCAGGCGCCCGGCGGTCAGCAGGCCGAGCGCGCGGAGGACAGCGGTGCGGGGACGCGCCCGGGCTCCCCGGGCGCGTCGTCCACGGCCGACTCAGGCCGGCCGGGTGCGGGCGCGGCCCGGGAAGCCGTCCGCGCCGAACCCGCCGACCAGTCGGCCGGGGAGGAACACCGCGGGGACGGCGGGCGTCCGGCCCCCGTGCCCGCGCCCAGGCACGGCGCGACCCGCCGGGTCCGCGCGCCCCGGCGGCCGACCGGGCGGGAACGGCACGACGAGAAGATCACCGTGTACGTGTCCGCCGAGGAACTGATGGACCTCGAACACGCCAGGCTCAGCCTGCGCGGTGACTTCGGGCTCGCCATCGACCGCGGCCGGGTCGTCCGGGAGGCCATAGCGGTCGTCCTGGCCGACCTCGAGGCCCGGGGCGAGGACAGCATCCTGGTCCGCAGGCTGCGCGGCTGAACGGGTCTCCACCCGCTTTACGCCGTTCAGGCTGTTCAGACCGGTCAGCAGCAGACAGACCCGTCCGGCACCGGCGGGTCTGTCATGCTGTGCCCCTCCAGAGCCCGCACCATGGAACACGATGCCCAGCACCCACTCCTCCCAGACCGGCCGCCGCCCACTGGGCCGCGGGTCCGCCACGACCGCTCCGGCGGACGGGGCGGCCGAAGCGGCCGAAGCGGCCGGCTCCGGACCACCCGCCGCCGAAGACGGGGACAAGGGCTTCCAGGTCCACCTCAGCAACTTCGAAGGCCCCTTCGACCTGCTCCTCGGGCTGATCTCCAAGCACAAGCTCGACGTCACCGAAGTCGCGCTGTCGCAGGTCACCGACGAGTTCATCAGCTTCATCCGGGCGCAGGGCGCCGAGTGGGACCTGGGGCAGGCCACCGAGTTCCTGGTGGTCGCCGCCACGCTGCTCGACCTCAAAGCCGCCAGGCTGCTGCCCGCCGCCGAGATCGAGGACGAAGAGGACCTCGCCCTCCTCGAAGCCCGCGACCTGCTGTTCGCCCGGCTGCTGCAGTACCGCGCGTACAAGCGCATCGCGGAGATCTTCACCGGGCGGTGGGACAGCGAGGGCAAGCGCTACCCGCGCAGCGTCGGCCTGGAGCCGCGCTACGCCGGGTTGCTGCCCGAACTGGTCATCAATGTGCCACTTGAGCGTTTCGCCCAGCTCGCCGCGCGCGCGATGGGCCCCAAGCCGCCCAGGACCGTGTCGATCGACCACATCCACGTGCAGCGGGTCAGCGTCCGCGAGCAGGGCGAGATCGTGGTCGAGATGCTCATGCGGCTCGGCGAGCTCTCCTTCGGCCAGCTGATCGCGGACGTCCCGGACAACCTGCACGTCATCGCCCGCTTCCTGGTGCTGCTCGAACTGTTCCGCGACGCGGCCGTCGCCTTCGACCAGCCGGAGCCGCTGGGCGAACTGATGGTGCGGTGGACCGGCGACGACGACAAGGACGTCTCCACGGTCGGCGCGGAGTTCGACGCCGAGGTCACAGTCCGGGACACAACCACCGCCGACGACACGGTGGACGAGGAAGGCCGGTAGAGATGATCGACGACGGAGACTTCGGTACGGACGGCTTCTGGACGGAGCCGGAGGATGAGGTCGAGGCCGGGGCAGCGGCCGGGGCAGCGGAGACGCCCGCGCCGGAAGCGCAGCAGGCGGCCCGGCCGGAGACCGGGCAGCAGGCCGGGCCGGAGACCGGGCAGCAGGCCGGGCCGGAGACCGGGCAGCAGACCGGGCAGCAGACCGGGCAGCAGACCGGGCACAGTGCGGCGGCCCCTGCGGACCCCGCGCCGCCGGCCGCGGCGCACCCCGCCGCCCACCCCGACAGCCCCGCGGGTCTGCCCGCGCAGCGCAGGACCCGCAGCGCCCCCGCCACCCGGGGCGGCTCCGGGCCGGTCGACGACAGTGAACTGTGCCCCGCCCTGGAGGCGGTGCTCATGGTGGTCGACGAGCCGGTCTCCGAAGTCCTCCTCGCGCAGGTCCTGGAACGTACGACCGGGTCGGTCCGGGCCGCGCTCGGAGAACTGTCCGAGACCTACACCAAGGAGGGCCGGGGCTTCGACCTGCGTGAGGTCGCCGGGGGCTGGCGCTTCTACAGCCGCCCCGAGTACGCGTCCGCGGTGGAGCGGTTCATCCTGGACGGCCAGCACGCCCGGCTCACCCAGGCCGCCCTGGAGACCCTGGCGGTCGTGGCCTACCGCCAGCCGGTCAGCCGCGGGCGCATCTCCAACGTCCGCGGAGTCAACTGCGACGGCGTCATGCGCACCCTCCTGGCCCGCGGCCTGGTCGAGGACTTCGGCGTCGAGCACGAGACCGGCGCGACGCTCTACCGCACCACGCACTACTTCCTGGAACGCATGGGCCTCAAGGACCTGGACGAGCTGCCCGAGCTGGCACCCTTCCTGCCCGACCTCGACGCGCTCGAAGCGGAGACCGAAGGCGGCCTGGACCTCCCGCCGGTGCGCCGGACCCCCCTGCCGGAGGCCGGGGACGGGGCCGATTCCGCCCCCGTGGAGCGGGACGTCCCGGTTTCCGGGGATACTGGTAGGGACACCGTGGCTCCCGACGCCGGAACAAGCGTCGCGGACAGGGCCGCGGACCACCCCTAACGACCCCGCGGCCTCCTGAACAGCGCAGGCAGTACGGCGTCGGACGAACAGCGACGGATGATTGATGGCTGGCAGTAGTTACAACGGACCTGCACGTGGAAACCAGCGCGGCGACGAAAACCGCGACAAGCGTGGCGGGAGCCACCGGGGTAGCCCCGCACGTGCGGCCCGAGACTCCCGCGACGGAACGGCGCCCACCGGCGACGCACCCCGCGGCGGAGCCCCCCGGGAGGGCGGCTCCCGCGAAGGCGCTCCCCGTGGCAACCCCCGCAGCGGTCCGCCGCGCAGCACCTTCAAGTCCAACCAGGCCAGCCCCTCGCGCGCCGACCGCCGGCCGACCGTCGTCAAGACCGTCGACCGCAACGCCCGCGAGAACGAAGAAGGCGTCCGGCTGCAGAAGGTCCTGGCCCAGGCCGGGATCGGCAGCCGCCGCGCCTGCGAAGAGCTGATCGACCAGGGCCGCGTCGAGGTCGACGGCGAGCGCGTGCGCGAGCAGGGCAAGCGCGTCGACCCGGCGAAGGCCGAGATCAAGGTCGACGGCCTGCGCATCCCCACCCAGGCCGAAGAGCTGTACGTCGCGCTGAACAAGCCGGCCGGCGTCGTCTCCACGATGTTCGACCCGGACGGTCGGCCGACCCTGGCGGACTTCCTGGAGACGTTCGAGCGCCGCCTGTTCCACGTGGGCCGCCTCGACACCGAGACCGAGGGCGTCATCCTCCTCACCAACAATGGTGAGCTGGGCAACCGGCTGACGCACCCGCGCTACGAGGTCAGCAAGACCTACCTCGCCCAGGTGCAGGGCCCGATCCCGCGCGACCTCGGCAAGACGCTGCGCGAAGGCGTCGAGCTGGAGGACGGCCTGGCCCGTGCCGACAGCTTCCGCATCATCGACCAGGTCGGCAAGACCTACATGGTCGAGGTCGTCCTGCACGAGGGCCGCAAGCACATCGTCCGCCGCATGCTCGGCGAGCTGGGCTTCCCGGTCGAGCGCCTGATCCGGACCGACTTCGGCCCGATCAAACTGGGCGACCAGCGTCCGGGCAAACTGCGCCGCCTCTCCAACGAGGAGATCGGGCTGCTCTTCAAGGCCGTAGGCATGTAAAAAGGCACAGCAACGCCGTACGGCAGGAAAGCACCACCAGAGCACCACGGGCAGGGCCCGTTCCGCACACCGGAACGGGCCCTGTCCGCGTTTGCGCACTCCGTACCGCATCCGTCGTGAGGGGACCTTGCCGAACAGACAGTTTGCCTTTCCCCACGCCCCGTGATGGTGCATGGTGGGTCACCTCACGATCACCGGGCGGCGATCACCGGCTGTTCCGGCGGTCTGGGGTGCGTACGGCACAACCGACGCAAGGGGAACGTCGTGGGGCTGCACATCCAGCACACCGGTGGGCGATTCGTCAGGTCGGTCGTCGCGGCGGGGGCCGCCGTACTGCTGCTGTCCACGGCGGTGCTGCCGGTCGCGGCCGGGACGCGGGCCGGGAAGCAGGCCGCGCCACCACCCGGACCGCTCGCCGTCGCACCCGTCGACTACACCGTGCTCGTCGACGCCTCCGGCAGCGTCAAGGAAGCGATCGAACGCGAGAAGGAGGCTGCGGGGATCCTCGCGGTCGGCGACCTCTCACCCGACTCGAAGGTCTCCGTCGCGTCCTTCGGCAGCGGCAAGGGCACCTCCGGCAACGCCGTGAAGGTCGCCTGCGAACCCGGCCCGACGGGGGCCCCGGGCCTCAAGGACTGCGTGGGCGGGATCACTCTGCGCGACGGCGTCACCGCCGGCAACGGCACCGACCTGCCGGCGGCCGTCCGGCAGGGCGTGGACCTGCTGCGCAACGCCGCCCCCGGACGCCCGCGCATCCTCTTCCTGCTGACTGACGGCGAGATGCGGGTGGAGCCGGGCGAGGGCTACGGCGACGACGCCAACCGCATCCCCGGCGAACTCGACCGGGCCCTGACCGACGCGCTCGCCAAGGCCAAGGCCGCCGGAGTGCAGGTGTGGCCGCTCGGCTTCGGCGGTTTCGACAAGGCGCAACTGGACCGGATCGCGGCCGGCGGCGTGCAGGGCGTCTGCCCGGACCGGCCCGGACTGGTCCCCCGTACGAGCGTCGCGCAGAGCCCCGACCAGGTGGTGGTGACGCTCCAGCGGGCCTTCGCCGCGGCCCGCTGCGCCGAGGTCGGCGAGCCGGCGGCCACCACCGTGTCCGGTTCGGCCGATCTGACGGTCACACTGCCCGCGATAGCCACCGACGGCGTCATCCAGGTGACCAAGCAGGACGAGCGGGTCGAGGTCTCGTGGTTCGACCCGTCAGGGCGGGAGGTGCTGCGGGAGGGGACGCCGGGCTCAGCGGCGACGGTGGTCGGCCAGGGTTCGAAGATGGAGTCGCTGCACATCACCGACCCGCTCCCGGGGCGTTGGCGCGTCCACCTCAAGGCTCCTGACGGATTGTCAGTGCCGGTGACGGCGGTGGCGATGTGGGCCGGAGTGGTGCGTTCGTACGTCGAACTCGACCCGCCCCAGCCGCAGGCCGGGCAGCAGGTCGGCATGAGTGTCGTGCTCCAGACCCGCAAGGGTGCGCTGACGGACCCGGCGGCGCTCAAGGGCATCAAGGTGCGCGGCCGGGTGGAGTCGGTCACGGGTGCGTTCGGCCCGCAGGAGGTGGATCTGTCCGACGACGGCAGGAGCGGCGACACACAGGCTGGGGACGGGCTGTTCGGCGGACGGGTGACCGTCCCGGCGGCGGCGACCGGTACGGTCCGCTTCACCGGAACGGTGGCGGCCCCCGGCGTCCAGGGCGACCGGCAGGCCAAGGACGTGGACCTGCGCACCGGCCCCGCGCCGGTGTCGGCCTCGGTCACGTTCGGCTCGACGGTCCTGTCCGGCGGCGGCACGGTGAAGGCGAAGGCCGACTGGCGGGTCGGCGACGGTAAAGAGCACCGGCTGCGGATCGATCCGAAGGACTTCCCGCCGGGCCTGGCCCTGGACCTGACGCCACGCCGGCTGACGGTGAAAGGCGCACAGGGCTCCTTCGACGTGGCGCTGGGCGTGGGCGGCGGCCTGGACGCGCAGTCGTTCCAGGGCAAGCTCGTCATCACCGACGAGGACGGCGGCGCGGTGGTCACCGAGCGGACGGTGACGGTGCGGATCACCGGGCCGCCCGGGTTCTGGTCGGAGAACTGGTGGAAGGCCGCGCTCGGCGCCGTGCTCCTCGGCGTCCTCCTGGTGGCCCTGCCTGCCTGGTACCGCCGCAACATCCGGCCCCGGCCGATCGGCGGGGTCGAACTGCGGCTCTACCGCGACGGGCAGCCGGTCGGTGTGCCGACGCGGCCGCTGAACGAGCGGGCGCTGCGGATGTGGATCCGGGTGGAGAGCCAGGGCAACCCGCCGCAGCTGGTGCCGCTGTACCAGCGGGAGGACGGCGCGTGGACGGTCACCCGGGCCCGGCACGGCGGCCTGGAGCTCGAATCCCCGCTCGGCAGGCTGTCGTTGGCGGCGGGCGCGACCGTGGAGATCGAGCGCGGCCTGGTGCTGGGCTTCACCGAGGACCAGCCGACGGCCGCGCCCCCGGATGGCGGCGGCCCCGTGCCGGGGGCCGGCGACGATCCGTACACCGGGTACGGCGCGGACCCGTACGGTGCGGGCGGCGCGGACCCGTACGGTGCGGGCGGCGCGGACCCGTACGGTGCGGGCGGCGCCGGTCCGTACGGCCCCGGTGTCCACGACGCCGGGACCCGGGCAGGTGATCCGTACGGAGCGCCGGGCGGTCAGCGCGGACAGGACGACCCCTACGGGCGCGGGGGACCGCCACCACCGCCGCCGGGCGGCTGGGACGCAACGCAGGACGGGCAGCACGGCGGCCCCGGCTACGGCCCGCCCGGAACGTGAAACAGGAACCCGTGCGCAGACAAGGCGAAGGGGGCGTCCGTGGCTCCGGACGGTCGTAAGGGAATGTCCATCCACCAGTCGGTGATGTTCGTCGGACTCGGCGGCACCGGCTGCCAGATCGGCGCCGAGGTCGAACGCCGGATGCGCGACGAACTGTGCGGCGCCGACGGTGCGGGGCTGCGGGAGCGCATCCCCCGGCTCGCCCCCTACCAACTGCCTGACTGTGTGCAGTTCATGTACGCCGACCTCAGTGAGGGCCAGCTGCTCCAGCAGCGGCAGCAGGCCGCCCCGGCGGGACACCGCGCGGTGGCCGACCTCAACGTGAACATGGCCACCCGGCTGGTCCCGGCGTACAACACGTTCCCCGAAGTGTCGGCGTCCCTGCGGATCAGCGCGTTCCGGGAGACCGAGTCCTGGCTGCCGCCGCCGCACGGCGAACCGAAGGTCACGCCGCTGCGGGCCGGCGCGGGCCAGCTGCCCACCGTCGGCCGGGCCGCCCTGTTCGAGACCTTCCGGCACGGCCTGGACGCGGCGATGGAGCCGCTCGACCGGGCCGTGCAGCGGATCAGCAAGGGCGGCCCCGCCGACCTGATGGCGCTGAGCGGCAACACGACGCCGCGCAACGCGTGCGACGTGTTCGTGGCGTTCTCCGTGGCCGGGGGGACCGGCTGCGGCATCTTCTACGACTACCTGCACCTGATCGGCAAGGCCTTCGGGCCCGGCTACGACATCAAGATCTACCCGCTGGTTCTCATGCCCTCGGCGTTCGAGGAGGGGCGCGGCGGCGGGCGGCCCGCCGACCTCAACGCGGGGCAGGCGCTGCTCGACCTGTTCCGGTTCATCGACGACCAGAACGGCCAGGACATGTCCGACCGGCTGACCGCCGGGGACTACGCACTGCCCGGCCAGGTGTCGGTGCGCTACCCGGGGCAGGAGCCGATCCGGCTCAAGGGCGGCACCGTACAGACGGCGTTCCTGTTCAGCCGGACCTCCGGCATCGAACGCGAAGACCTGCACCGCTCGGTGGCCTCCCTGGTGCTGTCGCTGACCGGCACCGGACTCAACAACGGCGGCGACGCCGAGCGCGCCGGCATCGCGACCGACAGCTACCAGTCCTTCGCCGACAGCTTCATCAACGAAGGCGTCAAACGCGAAGGCACCGCGCCGTCGGGCATCGGCCGCCGGGGGGTGTCCACCAGCCTGGTCGCCTCCCTCACCGTGCCCGTGGACGAACTCGCCGACCTCGTCGCCGGGCGGCTCCTGGCCCGCGCCGTGAACGAACTCAACAGCGACAGTCGGGTGTTCGGGGAGAACAACCAGGATCAGATCAAGGCGTTCCTCGCCGCGGCCGGCGTGGCCGAACTGTGGACCTGCGATCCGCCGCCCGTCAACGACCCGGCCCCGGTCCAGGGGGCCGCGCAGATCCTCGGCGCCTTCGACGCCCGGGCCCGTGCGATGACCCACGCGCTCCAGCAGCAGAAGCATCAACTCCGGGTGCACACAGCGCAGTTGGCCGAAGAGTTCAACCATCACGCGGGCGTACGGCGGATCCTGGCCGAGACCGACCTCTTCCGGATGCACCGCATCGTCTTCGGCGACCCCCGGCTGCACGACGGACGCGACAAGCCCGGCGCGGTCGGCGTGCTGCGCCACTGCGCCACCCCGCCCCCGGCGCCGCCCGGGATCGGCGTCAACCCGCCGCCCGCCCCGCCGCTCAAGGACAGGGTCGGCCGCCTGGTCCGGGCCCGCTGGGGCGACCCGGAGGTGCAGAACCACCTGCGCCGCCAGACCGGGTGGCTGCAGTACCGCTCCCGGGACAACTGGCACGACCAGTGGGGTGCCCAGGAACAGGTGTGGCGCCGACGCGTCGACCAGCTCAAACAGATCTCCCAGAGCCTGCGCAGGGCCTTCCTCGACCACGCCGAGCACGAAGAGGCCGCCTTCCACCGGGTCGCCCGCGACCTCGACCGCCCGCGTACGGGTGTCTCCTACCTGCTGCCGCCCCAGGACGGCCTGGAGGCCTTCTACCGCGCGGTCCTGCGCCGCTACGTCCAGCGGCTCGGCCTGGCCGAGACGGCGGGCGAGGCCCAGGTGGTCGCCCGGCTGCTCGGCCCCGAGATCTGGCAGCAGGCCTTCGACCGCGGCGAGGAGCACGACGGCGGCCCGGCCGCGCTGGCCCAGGTGCGCGGCGAACTCAAGCAACGTGTCAAGGCGTTGTTCACCTCGTCCGGCGAGTTCAGCGAACAGCCGCTGCTCCCGCCGGTCAGCGACCTGCTCGTCCAGGTCGCCACGCACAACGGGGCGGCGCTGTCCGAGGTGGACATCGCCCAGTTCCGGCAGAAGCTCGCCGGGATGCTGCCGATCGACTTCGTCCCCAAGGGCAGCGGCACGCTCAAGATCCTCATCACGCACCCCGGCACCCGGGACGACGCGCAGGTGCGCAAATACCTGATGGACGTCCTCAACATCTCCAAGGAGGCCGGCCGGCAGGTGGAATTCCGTACGGTCGAGCAGGAATCGGTCTCCGTGGTGATGTTCCGCAGCGCGATGAGCCTGACTGAGGTTCCCGAGGTCCGGCAGATCCTCGCCGGCTGGCAGCGCGCCCTCGAACAGGGCGAACGCGACGACTTCCTGAAATGGCGTCAGCGTACGGGCTTCCGCTACGACTGGCTGCTGACCACCGAGGAGGACCGCACCTACATCCTGCACCGACTGCTGTGCGTCCTGCGCAACGGCCAGGTGGAGGTGCTCGAAGGGCCCGCCGGGTCCCCGTCGTACATCAGGATCGGACTCCCGCACGTCCCGACGACGATGGACCTGGCCCTCAGGAGCTTCGGCCGGTCCTCCTCGTGGGGCAGCCTCCCGGCCGCCTACGAGCAGTGGACGCTGCACGACGACACCCCCGTACGCCGGGACTTCGCCCGCCAGCTGATGGGCACCCGGCCGCTCGGCTCCGACAGCACGCCGGTCCCCGCCGCCCGGCTCTACCGCACACTCGTCGACGAAGTCGCGCCCCGGCAGCGGGACATCCTCGGCGGACTGGCCGCCAAGCTCCAGGGCCCGGGGCGCGACCGGGCCGAAGGCCTGGAGAGACTGTGGACCAGGACCTTCGACGCGGCGCTCGACCTGCCGCTCGAACACCACGGCGGCGGCCTGGCCGACACCCTGCGCCAGCTCGACGAGCAGGGCGAAGGGAAGGACGAAGACCACGGCGACGACCGGAGCGGACGGAAGTACGAAGACCACGGAGACGACCGGAGCGGGGGGCAGAACGGCCGGCGGGGCGCCGGCCCGGCCGGGGGTGGGAGCGAAGGGCGGGGTGGCGGCCCGGGTGCGGACGGGGACGGGGACGGGGGGCACGGTGGTGTACAGCCGTTCGACCCCTACGGCGGTGCCCGGTGAGCAGCCCGTCCGCGCAGGTCGTCGTCCGCCTCGACCTGCGGCACCGGGCGGTGTACGAGGAGGTGGTCGCCGCCGCGCGGTTCTCCGACGTCCAGGCGCGGCACGCCCTGGCGGACCTGCCGTACGGCACCGACTCGGCGGACGCGCACCGCGTCCTGGTGGTCGACCGGACCGGCGACCTGCTGCGGCACCGCCCCGCCTTCGAGCGCATTTTCACCGGATCCCACGTCAACCTCCTGTGCGTGGCCGTGGGCCCGCCCGTCGCCGGCCCGGTGGTCCTGCGCAGACCCGGCCAGCTCACCGGACCGGACGCCGCCACCCTCTGGGTCGGCGACACCCGGGGCACCCAGTGGGCGCCCGGAGAAGTCCCCGGGATCGTCCTCACCGGGCTGACGCGAAGTCATCTGCCGGACGGTGGAAGCCCGGTGGGTGGAAGCCCGGTGGGTGGAAGCCCGGTGGGTGGAAACGCGCTGGACGAACTCCTCGACGCGCTGACCCGCCCGCAGGTCTACGACGCGGTCCTGCACGCAGTGTCCGGAATGCGGCACACCGCGGCGGCGCCGGCCCTGGACCTGCACACCCCGCACACCCACGACAGCGCGCTGGCCCAGGCCCGCGTCCAGGCCGCGCTGCGCCTGGCCGGGCACCAGGACGGTACGTCACCGCGCTGGCCGGGCCCGCTGGGGATCCTGGCCGACAGCGTCAGCGGGACCGTACCCGGCGACAGCGCCCTGCGGGACGGGGTGCTGCGGGACGGCGTGCGCCCCGACGGCCTGCTCGGGCGCCTGGCCGAGGACACCGAACGGCACCTGTCCCGGGCCGCCCGCCGGGTCGAACGGCTGCACAGCCCGTGGACGGTCTACCGCTTCGACGGGGACGGACGCCCGGACGTGGGTGTGTCCGTACCGGGCGAACTCGCCTACGCCGCCCTGCGGCTCGAGCAGTACCGCGACGCGGTGCGGCAGACCGTCGCGATCATCCCGGGGTCGACCGGTTTCGCCCCGCAGGACCGCGCCTGGCTCGACCACGCCGGGGTGACCGTCCCGGCCACCCGGGGCCTGGGGCCCGTTCCGGTCACCGCCGCGCTCCGTGACACCGTGGCCCACGCGACGCGCGGCGGGGAGGGTCTGGCCCCGCTCGCCGCGCGACTGCGCGAACTCGCCCTGCGGATAACGCCGGGGGCGCTCCCGGGCCGCACGGACGCGGTGGACGCGGCCTGCCCGCCGGGCCTCCCCGACCGTCTGCGCCGCCCGCCCGGATTCGGGCTCAGCGCCACCCCGGCGGCACTGCTCGCCGCAGTCCTCGGCGTGTTCCTCGCAGCCCTGTGGCCCACCGCCGCGCCGGTCACCGCTCCGGTCGCGGCCGTGCTCGCGGTCCTGGGCGTGCTCGCGGTGACCGTACGCCGGCCCGACCGCGGCGGCACCCGCGCCGTCCCGCCCGAAGCGTCCGGCGCGCTCATCGTCACCGCCGCGGCCGCGGTCGCCGCCGCGGCGGGCGGCTGGTTCGCCGGTGACGTGTGGGAACCCGCCGGAGCGCTCGGCGCGGCGGCCACACTGGCCGGCCTCGTGGTCGTGGCGGCCGCACCCGGCCTCGACTGGTCGCGGCGCACCGGCCGCTGGCGGGCCGGACTGCCGACGGACGAAGCGGTGGACGCCCTGGTCCGCATCAGCGGCGTGCTCCAGGATCTGCTGTGGCGGGACTGGGCCCTGGCCGCACCGCGCCGCGCGGCGAGCGACCGCTCCCGGGCGCTGGCGGCGGTCCTCCAGGAGGTGTCCGGAGAACTCGTGGCGGAGGCCGCGGAACACAGCGGGAGAGCCGATCGTACGGACGACTTCCAGCAGCCGGGCCGGGACCCGGCGGGGCCGCGGGCAGCCGACCCGTGGGACGCCCCCGGGTGGGAGGGCGCGGCACTCGGTGACACTGCGTCAGCCGGTGCGTGGAGCGATGGCACTGCGTCAGTCGGTGCGTGGAGCGATGACACTGCGTCAACCGGATCGCGGGACAGTGACACTGCGTCAGCCGGAGCGTGGAGCGGTGCCGACCCGGCCACCGCCGCCTGGAGCGGTGCCGCAGCGGAGGAACCCGGCCGCCGGCCCGGCGTCGCCGACCCGGGGACGTTCGACGGCGCCCTCGGCCGTACGGTCCTCGGTGACCTCGCCGACGCGGTCAGCGCAGCACTCGACGCCCTGTGGCCGCTCCTGGAACGCGACCCCGAACTCGCCCGCCAGGACGCCGCGGCGGCCCGCCTCCGTGTGCTCCTCGACCGCTACGACACCCACCTCCAGCGCGAAGGCGTCGCCCCGGCGCCGCCGTTCGCCGACCCCGGACGGGACCGCGACATCGTCCGGCAGTCCGGCGGCGGCGAGGCCGACCTCATCGCCGAACTCGTCGGCGGCCCCGCGGGCAGGGTCATGCGTCAGCTGAGCGCGGGCGACGAACTGGCCCTCCTCGACGTCTCCCCGGGGGCGGGCCGCACCGTCCGGTTCGCCCCCCGCACCGCGCAGGCCGCGATCCACGCGGTGTGGAACGAACGCCGGCACGGCAGGCCGCCCGAACACGAAGTCACCTGGACCGTTGACGGTCGGGGTGCCGGAGTCCTGCGGCTGCTCCCGCTGATGCCCGGAACGGTCGACGACTCCCGCCCGTGGGACGAAGAGGGGACCGGCCGGGGCGGGCCGTGGCACGATGAAGGCACCGGAGCCGGCCCGCGCGGAACCGGACCGTACGACCGGGGGCCTTACGGCACCGGCCCCTACCGGCCCGGCCCGCGTGGGACCGGACCGTACGGCGACATTCCAGCCGGCCCCGACGGGACCGGACCGTACGGCGGTAATCCTTATGGCCCCGGTGACTCCGGGACGGAGGGGCGCGGATGACCGCAGCGCACGGACCAGCCGGACCGGGCGCGTCCCAGCTCATGGAACGTGTCCTCACCGGCCCCACGGGAGACCGGGTCAACATCCTCGTCGAGGTCGTCAGGTCAGCTGGGCCCGGCCCGGAAAGCCCTTACGCCCGGCAGCTGTTGCGGCTGCCCGACGGGAAGTACCTCCTGTGCCGGAGCCTCCCCGAAGGCGACTCCCGGCAGCGTGAAACCCGCACCGCCCGGCTCGAATCGGAGATCCGCGCCATGCTGCGTCTGGCCCGCGCCGCCGGGACCGGCGCGCACCCGCCGGAGTTCCCCCGGCTCATCGGCTACGCCTTCGACACGAGGGTCCCGCTCATCGTGCTCACGGCGGGGCCGTACAAACCGGCGGCGGGCGGTGCCGGGCAGATGCTCCTCAACGAGCAGGAGGCCTTCCTGCGCGCCCTGTTCCGCACGGTCAGGCTGATCGGAGCGGCCGGGGTCGTGCACGGCGGGATCAGCCCGGACACCGTGCACTGGTCCGCCGACCAGCGGCTGTACCTCGACGGCTTCGACCACGCGGCCCTCACCGGGGCCCTGCGTACCGGAACCGGCGCCCCGCAGTGGGCCGCCCCGGGACCGATCGCCGGCAGCGGGCCCGCGCACCCGGGTGACGATGTCTTCAGCGCCGCGCAGACCGCCTACCACGTCGTCACCGGGCTCCCGGTGCGCCGGGGCTGGGAACCCGAGGGGCTCGCCCCGCACCAGCGCCTGCGCGACGTCTTCGCCGGGGCCTTCGACCCGCAGCCGGGGAACCGTCCCACCGCGCTGGCCCTGCTCCGCCGGCTGGGGGACCCCGTCGACCCGTGGGCGGGCGGCGGCTTCGGCTACGACGCGCTCGCCGAAGGACGCCGGGTGTTCGCCCAGGTGGCCGAGCGCAAGCGGGCGGCCTCCGGGCAGCCCCGGCGACCGGAGAAGCCGCCGCACCCGCCGTCCGGGCAGCACCCGGCGGTGCCACGACAGCCGTCCCCGCAACAGCAGTCCGGCCAGCAGGCGTCCCCACAGCAGGCATCCCCACAGCAGGCGCCGCCGTACGGCGACCCGTACCGGTACCCACCCGCCGACGGCCGGCCGGCGCAGCCCGCGAAGCGCAAGCCGGGACGGTGGCGGCCATGACCGAGGAGACCTCGGGCGGCTGGGTCCGGCGGCCGGCCGACCTGGCCGGCCACCGGACCGGGCGGCACGACCCCTACGCAGCAGAACCCGCACTGCGGCCGGTGCGGCCCCGGCGCGAACGGCCGGCCGACATACCCGGAGTCCGCTGCCCCTACTGCCTGCACGTCATCTGGTGGGACGAGACCGAACTCTACGTACGCAACGCCAGCCAGGAGTACCAGCGCACCGACCTGTCCGGGATCACCGACGAAGTCATCCGGCACGACCGGCTCCAGGGCACGTTCATGCGCTGCTTCGGGGCCGACGGCGCGGCCCCGGCCTACGGGGAGCAGACCGGCGAGCACTACCTGCCGACCAACTACCTCATCCACGAAGCCCCGCTGGTCGTCGCCCTGATCGGTGACGCGGCGTCAGGGAAGTCGCACCTGCTCGCCGCGATGGTCTCGGAGATCGACCGGGGCGGCCTGCGCCGCTACGGCGTCGGCACCGCGGCGGTCGACCACGCCTGGCACGAGGAGTACCGCTCCGGCAAGGTCGTCCCGCTCCTCGAAGGGCGGATGCTGGCCCGCACCGTCCATCAGGCCAACGAAGTCATCCTGTTCGCCGACGCCCTGCTGCTGCGCTGCGGCGAACGGGTGCGCCCGGTCGCCTTCTTCGACGTCGCCGGGGAGAACCTCAGCAAGGGCGGCCGGGACGTCCAGTTCCTCGCCGCCGCGGACGCGTTCCTGTTCGTCGTCGACCCGGTGGCCGCCGTCGACCTGCCGGTGCTGCGCGAAGTCGCCGCGGAGTACGGCGGGAACAACGGCGTGCGCAGCCAGGACCCAACGTTCCCGATGGTCCTCAACCGGCTCCCGCGCGGGCCCGGCGGGCTGCTCACCCAGCCGTGCGCGGTCGTGGTCGGCAAGTCCGACCTGCTGCGCTTCGAACCCCCGGCCGACGCCTGGCTGGCCGCGGCACCCGGACGGCCCGGCGGGATCGACCCCGCCAGGACCGAAGCCGAGACCCGGGACGTGTACTCCTTCCTGTACGCGTACGACGCGCACGCCTGGACCGCCCCCTACGAGGAGGCGGGGCGCTGCACCATGCACTTCACCTCGGCCACCGGGATGCGCGAGCGCGACGGCGGGTTCCCCGGGGGCGTCCGCCCGCAGCGCGTCCTTGAACCCCTGGTCGCGATCCTCGCCATGTGCGGGCTGCTCCCGCAGCCCGGCGCCGACCAAGTGGGGAGGTGACACGGCATGACCGCCGTCCTGCATCAAGTGCTCTACCGCTGGGAGGGCTCGGACCTGCTCGGCGGGCGGGGGCTCGGCCCGGTCGCCACCTCGTGCGACTCCGGGACGCTGCGGCGCTGGCACGGGCACCTCGCCCCGCACGTCTCCCTGGACGCGGACGGCGTACGGGCGCCCCGCGCAGCCTGGTCACGGGTCCGCACGCCACTCGGATACGCGGTGGTTCTCCGGGAGTTCGCGGTGCACGGGGGAGGCCGCGGCGGCAACAACGCCCACGTCCTGCTCGACCCGGTCGGGGAACTGGACATGCGCAACGCCCTCGCCCTGGCATCAGGTCCCGGACTGCCCGGCGACTGCGACCGTATCCCGGTGGGCACGGCCCTCGGGCCGCTCCGGGTGGGCCCGGTCTTCGAACCGCCGTCCCCCGCACCGGTCCCCGGCGAGGATCCGCGTACGGATTTCCCGCACGCGCAGGACTTCCCCCTTTCCCTCCGGGAGAGCGGTGCGGCCCTGCGCGCGGCCGCCCGCGCGCACGCGCCGGAACTCGTGGAGTCCATCGCCGCGGTCCTGGCCAGGCCCGGAGCGGCCTACTCGTTCCCGCGCCCGGCCGACGACGCGGTCCTGCCGCTGTTCTGGGGCCTGTACGACATCCTCGAACCGCTGGTCGGCGGCCCGTTCACCCGGTACGAGCCGGGGGTCCGCGGTGACTGGAGCTTCTCCACGTACGAGACCACGGACGGTCCGGCGCGCCCCCGGTTCACCGCCGTGCCGCGCTGGCCGGTGGCCGCGCAGCCGTGGGCGCAGCGACTCCGGATCGACCGGCAGGGGCCGCGCCCGCCCGAAGCGCTCACGGCGGCAGGGCTCCTGACGGAGTATTACCAGCAGCTCGAATGGCCGCTGATGCGCGAGGTGCTCGAATTCCTCCGGCCGCGGGTCGGACTCACCGCGCAGGAGCGGATCTCAGGCATCACCGCGACCCTGGCCGGCGGACCGCGGGAGGCCCGGGTGGAACAGATCATCCAGTGGCACCGCGCGGCTCCGCAGACCCACCTGGAACCACCGGCCACCCGGACCGCGCCGCCACGCCCGGCGGACCCGCTGTCCACCCGGACCGCGGGACACGACCACGCCGGACACGAGCCCGCCGGACACGAGCCCGCCGGACACGAGCCCGCCGGACACGGGCACAGTGGCCGCCGCCACGCCCTGCCCCGGCTGTCTCTCAAACGTCATCCGGCGCAACACCCGCCCACGTCCGAGCAGTTGATCCAGCAGATCGCCCAGCGGACGGACCCCGGAGTGCCGCGCCGCTGGAACATGGACGACTGGACCGCGGCCGGCGCCACCGCAGGGGAGGTCCTCACCCTGAAGGCGGCGGCCATCTACCTCAACGAGAAACACGGGGAACTGGACGAGACCTTCCGCGGCTTCCTGCGGCAGGTCGGCACCGTCACCGCGGTCATCGCCCTGGAGCGGGCCGAACCACACCTGCTGCCCGGCCTGCTGGCGACGCTGAACCAGCGGCTCGGACTGCCCGGGGACTCCGGGAAGCAGGCGGCGTCGGCCTTCGACGTGTCCGAAGCCGGGCAGCGGGCCGTGGAGGCGGTCCTGTCCCGCTTCGACACCGTCCTCAAGGACGCCGAAGCCCGTACGGCGGGCAGGTCCGGCACGGCCGGACCCGAATGGGTGGCCGGAGTGCTCGCGAACCTCGCCGGACGCATCCTGCGGCGCGCGGCCGACGGGACCCCGGCCCGGTCACTGGCCGCCGTGGTGCACCGGCTGGCCGAAGCGGGACCGCAACACCAGGTCGCCGCCCGGCTGTTCACCCGGACCGTGGAGTACACGCCGGGGGAGCGGGACTACTTCGACGAACTCGGGCGGCTGTGGGCCCGGGCGCACGGACTCACGTCCCCAGACCCCGCCGGCGGAGGTTCCAGCAGATGACCACTGGCCGTGCCGCACTGGACCGGATCGCCTACCGCTGGCAGCCCAGGACACTCCTGGGCCGCCGGGGGATGGGGCCGGCCGCGACGTCCCTGTCCTCGGAGGCGCTCGCCGCCTGGGACGAACAACTGGCCGGACTCGCGGAAGTGGACGTCTCGGCGGACGAAGTCCCCGACATCAGCGTCTGCCTCGTCCACACCTGCCTGGGCACCGCAGTCGTCCACCGGCGGCCCGCCCAGGGTGGTGGGGCCCGCCGGGGCAACGAGGCCCTGGTGTTCGTCGGTGGACCCGGAGACCTCACCGTGTACACGGCCCTCGCCCTGGCCGACGGGCCGCACACCCGGTACCCCGGCGGCCCGGAGCCCGAATCCGGACTGGAATCCGGACTGGAATCCGGGCTGGAACCCGGGCTGGAACCTGAACCCGGATCCGGACTCGGACCGCTCTCCCGCGAAGTCCTCGACGAACTCGTGGGCCGCCGCTCCGGCCCGCTCCGCGAACAGGCCCGCGCCGCCGGCGGACTGCTGACCGACATCGTCGCGGCCCTCCTGCGGCACCCGGACAAGGCACTGTCCGTACGCCGCCCGGACATCCCCGGCGATCCGGCGGCCCTGTGGTGGGGCGTCTGCGAACTGCTCGACGGTCTCCTGCCCGAACCCCTGACGGTCTCCACCTTCGAGACCTCCGACGGAGCGTCCCGCCCCCGGCTGGTCGTCGTGCCCCGCTGGGCCGGGACCATGGCCCCGTGGAGCGGACGGCAGCGCTTCGCCCCGGACCGGACCGGCGTCGGCGACCCGGACGTCTACGCGCGGGCCGCCGCGCTGCTCGTCCGCCGCTACCGCGACGAGGAGTGGCCGACGGCCGGCTTCCCCGGCCTGCGCACCGCGGGACCCCGGGAACGGGCCGAGCGGGTGCTGGAGTTGCTGACCCCGCAGCCTGCGCCTGTCGCGCCTGTCGCGCCTGTCGCGCCTGTCGCGCCTGTCGCGCCTGTCGCGCCTGTCGCGCCTGTCGCGCCTGCCGAGCCCGCTGAGCCTGTCGCGCCCGCGACAACGCCCGTCGTGACCGTCCCGGCCGTCCAAGCCGTCCAGGCCGCCGAGGCCGCCCCGGCCCGCCCCGTGGTCACCCGCTGGGAAGTCCTCAGCGACCCGGACGACGAACCGGTGCTGTTCCCCGCGGCGCGGCCGCCGGCCGGGGCACCCCTGCCGGTCCCGGAAGCCCCGCCACGGGTGGAGCCCGCCCTCCGGCCCCACCCGGAGCAGCTACCGGCCGCACGTGCCCCCGTACCGCCGCGTCCTGCGTACGCACCGCCCCGGCCGGTTGCCGCGGACCCGCCCGCGGCCCGCCCGGAACAGCCTTCCCACACCCCGTCGGACCCGGCACCGCCCGCAGCGCAGAGGGCCCCTGAGACAGAGTCAGCCCCGGCGTTCCGCGACATCAGCGCCCCCTGGCGGGCCCGGGGCGTCCTGCCGCAGGACGCCGTCCGCATCCACCAGGCGGCGGCCATCCTGCACACACCCCTGCCCGGCGACACCGGACAGGTCCGCGCGGGGATCCTGGACCGCCGCCGGGCGGCCGGGCTGCTCGGCGGGCTGCACGGGACCGTGCCCCTCCTCGTCGCCCTCGAACTCGGCGGACCCCCGGTCCTGCCGCTGGTCGCGCAGCAGCTGTGCGGGCGCCTGAAGCGGACGAAACCGGCAGCGTGGGACCAGAGCGAACGGGTGGCGCTCAAACACGCACTGGTGGACGTGGGGGCGTACGGCGACCGGCTGCTCGCCGCCGGAGTCCCGCAGGCCCAGCTGCGGAAACTGCTGGAGCGGCTGCTCTACGCCGTGCTCTACCGGCACCCGGACGCCCGCCGGATCCTCGGCGCGGTGGCCCGGGACGCGGTGGCACACCGGGGGAGCGCTCCGCACCGCCTCCTGGCGGACGTCCTGGAGGGCAGCCAGTGGGCCGACCCGTACCGGGTGTGCCGCCTGGAGTCAGAGCGCCCGTAGGCCCGCCAGGACTTCCCGCATCAGTGCAGCCTTCGGCCGCCCCGCCTCGGCCGCGGGCCGCGTCACCCGGATCACCCCGGCTTCCAGGAGGTCGCCGAGCAGCACCCGGACGACACCGACCGGCAGGTCCAGGTGCGCGGACACCTCCGCCACCGACAGCGTGCCGCCCCGGCACAGTTCCAGTGCCGCCACATGCTCAGGGCCGTTGCTGTGCCCACGCGGGGCCCGGGCCGGGCGCCCGTCCGGCTCCACGGCACTGACCAGCGCGATGAGGTCGAGGTCCGCCTCCCGGGCGGGAGTGGTCCGGCCGCGCGTCATCGAGTAGGGACGGACCACCGGCCCGGCCTCCTCGTCGTACCACAGCGGTTTGCCCACCGGCTGCCCCCGTCGTTCCGTAGTCCGCGGCCTGTGCCCCTGGCTCCTACTCGCTGCGGCTCTCGGTTGCCAGATGCGTGCCCACCCGCTTGACCAGGAGGTTCATTTCGTACGCGACCATGCCGATGTCCGCGTCGGCCTTGGTCAGCACGGCCAGGCAGCTGCCGTCGCCGGCCGCCGTGACGAAGAGGAACGCCTCTTCCAGCTCCACGAGCGTCTGCCTGACGCCGCCCGCCTTGAAGTGCGCCCCGGCGCCCCTGGCCAGGCTGTGGAACCCGGAGGCCACCGCCGCCAGGTGCTCGGAGTCCTCCCGGGTCAGGTTCTTCGAGACACCGCGGACGAGGCCGTCGGTGGACAGGACTATCGCCTTGTCCACCTTGGCCACGCGGCCGACGAGGTCGTCGAGGAGCCAGTCGAGCTCACTGGGTGTCACCGTCGTTTCGGTCATCGGCCTCGGTCTTTCCGTCTGGAGTGGTGATCGGGGTGTGCACTGCCGCGGCACCCGCCGCGGCCGCGGTTCCGGCTTCGTCCCGGGCCCGTACGGTGCCCTGCTGGAACGCTGAGACGAGGCTGCGCACTTCGACCGCCGTACGTTCGTGAGTGGTCATCACATCCTCGTCCGTCGGGACGGGCGACTTCAACTGTGGAGCCAGCCGGGCCTGCCGCACCCGGCGCGGCAAATCGGGCAACGCGCCCGAAGCCGCCGGGTCCGGCTGTCCCGGCTTCCCCTTTTCCGCTGTCCGCGCTGTCCTCTCCGGCGGCGACGCCTTCTCCGGTACCGGCTGCGGAAGCGGAACGCGGGCCTTCCCCACGTGACCCCGCAGCGCCTGTGCGATCTGCCGCACCGACTGCGGGTGTGTGACCGTGTCGGTCCCGTCCCCGCCGCCGCCGGGGTCCGTCAGCGGCCCGACAAGCGCCACCGCGGCCGGAACCGGCTGCACCGGACCGCCCGCGATGTCAGCGGAGAGTGACGGAACCACCGCGTTCGGCCGCTCCGGCCCGGCTGTCCGGTCCGGCTGGACCGCCCGGTCCGCCCCGGCAGTCTGCTCCGGCCCGGCTGTCCGGTCCGGCTCAGCCGTCCGGTCCGGCTGGGCCAGCAGCGCCGACGGCAGCAGTACCACGGCGGTCACCCCGCCGTACGGCGACCGCTTGAGCGTCACCTCGACCGCGTGCCGCCGGGCCAGCCTGCTGACCACGTAGAGGCCGAGCCGGTCGCTCTCCGCGGGACGCAGTTCCGGCGACTCGGCGAGCCGCACGTTCGCCTCGTCGAGGGCCGCCGCGTCCATCCCCAGACCCCTGTCGTCCACCTCGACGACGACTCCGGCGCCCACCACCTCGGCCCGCACCTCGACCTGGGTGTGCGGCGGGGAGAACACCGTGGCGTTCTCCACCAGTTCGGCCAGCAGGTGGGTCACATCCGCGACAGCCCCGCCCGTCAGCGCGACGGCGGGCAGCGGACACACCGTCACCCGCTCGTAGTCCTCTGTCTCGCCGACCGCCGCGCGCGCCACGTCGACCAGCGGGATGGGCCTGCGCCAGCCCCGCCCGGGAGCCGCCCCGGACAGGATGATCAGGCCCTCGGCGTGCCGCCGCATACGGGTGGTCATGTGGTCGAGCCGGAACAGGTCGGCCAGCTCCGCCGGATCGTGCGCGCTGCGCTCAAGGCGGTCCAGGAGCGCCAGCTGACGGTGCAGCAGGACCTGGTTGCGCCGGGCGATGTTCAAGTAGACCGCCGACAGGCCGCGGCGCAGCTCCGCCTGCTCGACGGCGGTGGCGATCGCGGTGCGCTGCAACCCGTCGAAGGTTTCCGCGAGCTGGCTGATCTCCCCGGCCTTGCCGCCGGACGCCGCCGAGATCGGCGGCGACTCGGCCGCCACGTCCACCTGCTCGCCGTCGTACAGGCGTTTGATCACCTGCGGCAGCCGGACCTCGGCCAGGTCCTTGGCGGCGTTGCGCAGTCCGGTCAGGTCCCGGATCAGCCGGCGTCCCACCCGCATCGAGACGATGACCGACACGATGACCGCGACCAGGCCGAGCCCGCCCATGACCGCGGCCACCGCCAGGACCCGCACCGCGTACGGTTTCGCCCGCGCCATGGTCTTCTTGGCGCTGGTCTCGTTCAGTTCGTGGATCTGCCACAGCGCCGTGTCCAGGGTTCTGCGCCACTGGACCATGTCGACCGACTTGGCGAACGACGCCTCGTCCGCCGTCATCGCCTTGTCCTCCAGCGCCCGCACCGCTGTGGCGGTCGGACTGGCGAAGAAGGCCTCGAACCGCTCCCGGTCGGCGGTGTTCAGCCGGGGCACGGTCACCCGGAACAGCGTCTGCTGCTGGCGGACGGCCGCGGCGAGTTCCCGGACGTCCCGCTCGGCCGGCCGGCCCGTGCCGTGCAGTCCCGTCACCCACGAGTCCTCGCGGGACAACAGTTCGCGGGCCCGCGCCAGTTCGATGAGGGTGAGCGAATCCTTGGCCAGCTCGGTGTTCGCGATACTGGTCAGGTCGATGTACAGGATCGGCGTCAGGTCGATGACTGTGTTGTACTCGTCGATCACGTCGCTCCACGACAGGTCCCGGGAGGCGACCCGGCTGCGCAGGGTCCCCAGGGTGTCCAGCGCCCCGTCCAGGTCCGTGACCCGCTGCAACTGCCGCGTGCTGAGCGCGCTCCGGGCGTTGGAGTCGGACGTGCGTTCGCGCATGCGGGTGATCTGTTTGTCCGTGGTCTCCTGCCGGACGCGCAACTGCCGGGGGAACCCGCCCGGCGACTTGGACGCCAGGAAGTCCACGCTGTCCCGCCGCTCGTCCTGGAGCGCCAGGACCACGTCGTCGACCGGTTCGCCGAAGTGGTCGAAGGTCTTGCCGACCTGGAGCATGTCCCAGGCCTCGCTGCTGGTGGCCGTCGCGGAGAAGCCCCACAGGGCGGTCAGCGAGACCATCGGCACGATCAGCAGGGTGACGATGCGGGCCCGGATGGACCGGCTGCGCAGCCGGCGTGGGACCGACCGCAGGGCGACGGGACGCATGGTCTCAGCGACCTGTCGCCGCTGTGCGCCGGACCGTCTTCTCCACACTCGTCACCACGGCGCTCTCCACTGCCGACGCCGCCGCCTCGCGTGTCGCCTGCCTCGTCGCCTTCCTGGCGTCGTAGACCAGCGCCGCACCGGTGATGAGCGCGCCCGCCCCTTCCCATACGGCCACGGTGCCGAAGCCCTTGGGCGCGATCTTCCGGGCCACGGCCGCGCTGAACACGGTGGTGGTCACCAGCCGGAACGGAACCGTCCAGCGGTAGAAGTCGCGGGTCTCGGTGGCTGCTGCGAGCAGGTAGTACACGCCCATGTTGACCGAGGCCATCGAGGACGCGGTGGCGAACGTCAGTGTGCCGTCGGAGGCCGTGCGCTCGTCGTCGTCGACCGGTTCGAAGCCCAGCTTCTCAGCGGTGCCGCGCGGGTTGACGAGCCCGGCGACGCCCATGGTCAGGGCCATCGCGCCGAAGGTCGCGATGCTCCAGCCGGCAGCGGTTCGGGGCAGGCCCAGGCGCTTGCGCGTGATGATGGATTCCTCCAGGCGGTACGGGGCGTCGCCACGGTGGGTCGTGGTGTACGCCGCCGCAGGATTGTGCCAGTCCGCACGTGACGTGTTGTCACCAGCCCTGCCCTGTAGGCACAACGACTGCCCGACTGTGACGAACCCGGCGTTCGGGAAGCCCGCTTTGTCCCGCAAAGGCGGAGATCAGCACAGCTTGGGCAGTGACTCTCGGCGCACCCGGACCAGGAACTCCTCAACCCGCCGGACATCCGGAAGGGCGGGCAGCGGAGTGTCGGTGACGGCCCGTTCGATGTCGAGGTGGATCTCCGTGCGCCGTGCCCCGACCTCCTCCCACGGGACTTCCCCGCGCTTGACCGCGAGCAGCCAGTCGCGGTCCCCGCCGACGTCAGTACGCAGGACACCCGTGCGCAGCAGCTCCCGGCAGGTCATCGCCCGGCGAGGCCGTAGGCGTTCGAGCCCGTCACACAGGTGTAGACGAGGTGGTCGCGCAGTAGGGTCTCCCGCAGCGTGCCCGCGGGCGGTCTCGGATCCATGGACACCATCCTGCCGCCCGGGCCACCCGTACGCGATCACTTAAATCCTGACCCGCGGACACCTGCCGCACCGCGGACCCGTACGCCGTTAACCTGGTCGTCCCGACACCCCTGGAGATCCTGATGCGCACCGCCGCCGTCGTCGGAACCGGCCTGATCGGCACGTCCGTGGCCCTCGCCCTCACCGCGCGCGGCATCACCGTCCACCTCCGGGACCACGACGAGGCCAACGTACGGACCGCGGCCGCGCTCGGCGCCGGCACGGAAGCGGCCCCGGACGGACCCGTCGACCTCGCGGTCCTCGCCGTCCCGCCGCGCCTCATCGGCCGGGTCCTCAAGGACTGCCAGGACGAGAACCTCGCCCTCGGCTACACCGACGTCGGCAGCGTGAAGGAACAGCCGCTGCGCGACATCGAAGCCCTCGGCTGCGACGTCTCCACCTACGTCGGCGGGCACCCCCTCGCCGGGCGGGAGCGCTCCGGGCCCCTCGCGGCCCGCGCCGAACTCTTCGACGGCCGCCCGTGGGTGCTCACCCCGTCCCGGGACACCCACACCGAGACACTGAACCGCGCCCTCGAAATGGTCGCCCTGTGCCGCGCGGTGCCGGTGGTGATGAGCCCCGCCGACCACGACCGCGCCGTCGCACTGGTCTCCCACGCCCCGCACCTGGTGTCCGCGCTGATGGCCGCCCGCCTTGAGGGCGCGCCCGACACCGCGACCCGGCTGGCCGGTCAGGGCGTCCGGGACGTCACCCGCATCGCCGGGTCCGACCCGAGCCTGTGGACCGACATCCTCGGCGGCAACGCCGTCGCGGTCGCCGACGTCCTGTCGGGAGTGGCCGAGGACCTCACCGCCACTGTCGCCGCCCTGCGCGCACTCGCCGCCGAGGACGAGGCCAAGCGCCTCGAAGGCGCTGAAGGTGTGACCGACGTGCTGCGCCGCGGCAACGCCGGGCACGCCCGCATCCCCGGCAAGCACGGCTCGCAGCCCACCCGGTATGAGCCCGTCCCCGTCATGGTCGGCGACCAGCCCGGCGAGCTGGCCCGGCTGTTCGCCGACGTCGGCCTGGCCGGCGTCAACATCGAGGACATCAGCATCGACCACGCCCAGGGCCGCCCCGCGGGCCTGGTGGAACTGATGGTGGACCCGGCCGCCGTGGACCGGCTCACGGTCGCGCTGCGTGCCAAGGGGTGGACCGTACAGCGGTGACCTGCCAGGTCCCCGGTCCGCGGAGCCACCGCGTGGGCCGGCCGCTCCGCGGTGACAGCTCGCAACCCGTTTCACCGGATGTCAACCTGGAGGGTGGACCGGATATCCGAACCGACGGCCCCGAAGGTCCGTCGTTCAGTCCGCGTACGGTGACCGCCCGTAGATCGACCGCCCCACCACGATCGTCAACGTGTCCACGACCTCGTCCGGCACCGGCCGGTTCCCGTCGCCCGTGACCTCGGCGAACGTGCACACCATCAGCCTGACCAGCATCAGCGCGAGTGAATCCGCCGCCGGCGGACCCGGCTGCGCCAGACCTGTCGCCCGGTCGTTGTTGATGCGCTCGGTTGCGTTCGCGGTCAGCGTGCCGATCAGCCGGTCCCGGAAGACGCTGAGCCCGCCGTCCGCGTCGTCGCGGAAGACCAGGCGCAGGAGGGGGCCGTGGTCCCGCCACAGGTCGGCGAGCCGGACCAGCGAGCTGCGCAGCTCGTCCGCGGACGCTTCAGTCGTCAGCCACTGCTCAGCCACCGCGTCGAAAGTCTCGGCGACCGGTTCGAGCAGTGCTTCGAGCACGGCCTGCTTGCTGGGGAAGTAGAAGTAGAAGCTGGGGCGTGAGATGCCCGCCCCGGACGCCAGGTCGTCGATCGTGATCCTGGCCGGCGCCTTGTGCGCCAGCAGCCCGCGGGCGGTGTCGAGGATCGCCTGCTCGCGCAGGTCACCCTTGCTGGGCCCGCGTCTGCGGCCGGTCCTGGTCATCGGCGCCTCACGTTGCATGCTCCTCAGTATCCCTGTGCGTACGGCTTCGCCAAGGCCGCCCTGCGCGACCGGCCCGTTCCCGCCCGGCCGTGCCGGTCGTCCTCTCCGCGTCCGCGGACCCCCCCGCGGGAAGGGGCGATTCTTCATTTCAACACACCTTCGGCAATACTCGACATAGTGTTGATTATATCGTCGGCCACTCCGTACCCGAAGATCCGAGGAAACCGCTGATGTCCACCCCGCCGTTCGCCATGTCGGACGCCCAGCCGACCGGACTGTCCGAGTCGGCGGCCAAGACCCGCCACACCGGCCTGATCATCGCCGTGCTCTCGTTCGCGGCCATGGTCGGCGCCATGCTCCAGACCCTCGTCGTCCCGGTGCTGAACACCATCGGGACCACGCTGAAGGCCGACGCCTCCGCGGTCTCGTGGGTGCTCACCGCGAACCTCCTGGCCGCCGCCGTCCTCACCCCGCTGTTCGGCAAGATGGGCGACCTGTTCGGCAAGCGCCGCACCCTGCTGCTCGCCCTCGCGCTGATCCTCGCCGGATCACTGCTCGCCGCCCTGACGACCTCGCTGCCGCTGCTGATCATCGGCCGGGTGCTCCAGGGCGCGTGGGGCGGACTCTTCCCCGTCGCCCTCGGCGCCCTGCGTGACGAACTGCCCCGGGAGAAGCTCACCGGAGCGATGGCACTGGTCAGCGGCATGATCGGGATCGGCGGCGGTATCGGCCTCGTCCTGACCGGACTGCTCACCAACAACCACGGTGACTACCACCGCATCTTCTGGGCCGCCGTCGTCCTGGTCCTCATCGCCATGACCGGTGTCTTCGCCGTCCTCCCCAAGCACAAGCCGACGGTCACCGGCCGCATCGACTGGATCGGCACCGGACTGCTCGGCGCCGCCCTGGTCGCCCTGCTCCTCCCGGTCTCCCAGGGCAACACGTGGGGCTGGTCCTCGCCGGGCGTCATCGGCCTGTTCCTCGCCTCCGCGCTGCTGTTCGCCGCCTGGGCCCTGTTCGAGCGCCGCGTCGACGACCCGATGATCGACATGAAGGTCTTCGCCCACCGCCCGATCGCCTTCACGAACCTCGCCGGCATCCTCGTCGGCATGATGATGTTCGTCGGCTTCCTCGGCGTCTCGCAGTTCGTCCAGATGCCCGAGAAGGTCGCCGGATACGGCTTCAGCGCGACCGTCCTCCAGGCGTCCACCGTCTACCTGCTGCCCGGCGCGCTCAGCGCGATCATCGCCGCGCCGGTCGGCGGCCTCATCGTCAAGCGCTTCGGGGGCAGGATCGCCCTGCTCGTCGCGGGCCTGCTGTCCCTCTTCGCGTACACCTTCATCGCACTGTTCCACGACACCACCTGGCAGATGATCGTCGCCGGTGTCTCCGTGCAGTCCGCCGTGGCGATGGCCTTCGCGGCGATGCCCGCGCTCATCATGGCCGAGGTCCCGGCCGGGCAGACGGGCATCGCGAACAGCGTCAACTCGATCGCCCGCTCCGTCGGCTCCTCGCTGGCCTCCGCGGTCGTCGCGTCGCTGCTCACCGGCCACCTCATCGCCGGGCTCCCGGTCAAGCTGCCGACTGAGAACGCGTTCACGATCTCCTTCGTGATCGCCGCGGTGGCCTCGGGCCTGGTGGTCCTGGTCGCCCTGTTCGGCCTGCCGAAGACGGGCGCCCGCTCCCGCCTGGTCACGGGAACGACCAAGGACGCCGTACGGGAGGACTCACCCGCGAAGGTGTGACCGCCGCACGTCCGGGAAACCGCTGCCGGGCCCGTCCCGGCAGCGGTTTCCGGTGTACCGATCAGGGCGCGCCCGGCCCGGTACCCTCAAGAGGACCCCGCCCCGCGCCCGAAAGGCTTTCAGACCCGTGGAAACATCCCCGAATTACGAGGCCGTCGTGGTAGCGGTCGACGGGCCGTCGGGCACCGGCAAGTCCAGCGTGTCCCGGGCGGTCGCCGTCCGGCTCGGCCTGCGCTACCTGGACACCGGCGCGATGTACCGCGCCATGACCTGGTGGATGCTGAACAACGACGTCGACGTGCGCGACGCCGCAGCCGTCGCCGCCGCCGCGGACAAGCCGCAGATCGTCTCAGGCACCGACCCGGCGGGGCCCACGATCACCGTGGACGGCACCGACGTCGCCGCCCCGGTCCGCACCGGCGAGGTCACCCGCGCGGTCTCCGCCGTCTCCGCGGTGCCTGAGATCCGTACCCGGCTCGTCGGACTCCAGCGCACGGCCATCGGCACCGGCGGCATCGTCGTGGAGGGCCGGGACATCACGACCGTCGTCGCCCCCGGCGCCCAGGTCAAGATCTACCTCAACGCCTCCGAGGAGGCCCGCGCCGCCCGCCGCAGCGGCGAGCTGACCGGCGCCGCCGCCGACACCGCGACGATCCGGGCCGACCAGGCCCGCCGCGACCGGCTCGACTCCACCCGCGCGGTCTCCCCGCTCACCCTGGCCGCCGACGCGGTCGAGGTGGACACCACCCACCTGACCCGCGACGAGGTCGTCGAGCACGTGCTCAAACTCATCGAGAGCCGGGTGGGATGACCACCGGAGCCCAGACGCCCGCCGGCCGGATCAAGAAACCGCCGCTGGCCAGGGCCACCCACATCATCGGCGTCCCGGTCCTCGGCACCCTCTGGCGGATCCGCTCGCTCGGCGCCCACCACGTGCCGCTGGCGGGGCCCGTCATCCTCGCGGGCAACCACGCGAGCCTGCTCGACGGGCCGATGATGTTCGCGTACGCACCGCGTCCGACGCACATGCTCGTCAAAGAGGAGATGTTCACCGGCCTCCTCGGCCCGGTCCTGCGCGGCGTCGGCCACCTGCCCGTCACCCGGGGCAGGGCCGACCGCACGATGATCAGCCGGTCCCTGGAGATCCTCGCAGGCGGGGGCATGCTCGGGATCTTCCCGGAGGGCACACGGGGAGAAGGAGACTTCGGCTCGGTGCACAATGGACTCGCGTACCTCGCCCAGCGCTCCGGCGCGGCCATCGTGCCGGTCGCCTGTCTGGGCACCGGCGCGGGCGACGACACCATCGGCACCCTGCCCAAGTGGCGGGCGCGGATCGACGTCGTCTACGGCAGGCCGTTCACCGTCACCGACAAGCCGGGCCCCGGCGGCCGCAAGGCCGTCCAGGCGGCGATGGAACGCGTAGTCGAACACCTGAGTGCCCACCTCGTCGAGGCGAAGCGACTCACCGGCCGTACGGGCTGACAGTCCCGGTACGGCCGTAACGGCGGCACGGCAGACCCCTTCGGGGCCTCGCCGTACCGGAACCGACCCGCCGCACGGCCCACCGGGCCGCGCGGCATCACCACGCAGAGGAAACACCCCATGCAGAACGACGGCGAAGTCGTCTACACCGCACCCCCGACCGGGATCCCCTCCGAGGAGACCTGGACGGCCGGCTACGACCCCGAAGAGTGGGTCGACGTCGAGGACGGCGAAGGCCGCCTCGGGCACGGTGAAGAGGCTGAGTTCAGCGGACCACTGCCGGTCCTGGCCGTGGTCGGACGCCCGAACGTCGGCAAGTCCACCCTGGTCAACCGGATCATCGGACGCCGCCAGGCCGTCGTCGAGGACACCCCCGGCGTCACCCGCGACCGCGTGAAGTACGAAGCCGACTGGAACGGCCGCCGCTTCATCGTCGTCGACACCGGCGGCTGGGAGAAGGACGTCGTCGGCATCGACCTGTCCGTCGCCAAGCAGGCCGAGTTCGCCATCCAGACCGCCGACGCGGTCATGTTCGTCGTGGACGCCCGCGTCGGCGCCACCGCGAGCGACGAAGAAGTCGTCAAGGTCCTGCGCCGCTCCAAGAAGCCGGTCGTCCTGGCCGCCAACAAGGTCGACGACCTGCCCGGCGAAGCCGACGCCGCCGCCCTGTGGTCGCTCGGCCTGGGTGAGCCCTACCCCGTCTCCGCCGTCCACGGCCGCGGCTCCGGCGACCTCCTGGACGCCGCCATGGCGATCCTCCCCGAGGCCCCCGCCGTGCGCTTCGGCGAACCCGGCGCCGGCGGCCCCCGCCGTGTCGCCCTGATCGGCCGCCCCAACGTCGGCAAGTCCAGCCTGCTCAACCAGCTCGCGCAGGAGGACCGGGTCGTCGTCGACGAGATCGCCGGCACCACCCGCGACCCGGTCGACGAGATGATCGAGCTCGGCGGCCGGACCTGGAACTTCGTGGACACCGCCGGCATCCGCCGCCGCGTGCACATGACCCAGGGCGCCGACTTCTACGCCTCGCTGCGCACCAGCGCCGCCCTGGACAAGGCCGAAGTGGCCGTCATCCTGGTGGACGCCAGCGAGCGCCTGGCCGAGCAGGACACCCGCATCATCACCCTCGCGGTGGAGTCCGGCCGCGCGATCGTCATCGCCTACAACAAGTGGGACCTGCTCGACGAGGAGCGCCGCTACTACCTGGAGAAGGAGATCGAAACCGATCTCGTCCAGATCCAGTGGGCCCCGCGGGTCAACGTCTCCGCGCTGACCGGCCGCCACATGGAGAAGCTCGTCCCGGCGCTCGACGTCGCACTGGCGAACTGGGAGATGCGCATCTCCACCGGCAGGCTCAACGCCTTCATGGGCGAGCTCGTCGCGTCGCACCCGCACCCGATCCGCGGCGGGAAGCAGCCGCGCATCCTGTTCGCGACGCAGGCCGGCAGCAAGCCGCCGCGGTTCGTGCTCTTCACGTCCGGCTTCCTGGAGGCCGGCTACCGCCGCTTCGTGGAGCGCCGCCTGCGCGAGGAGTTCGGCTTCGCGGGCACGCCGATCGAGATCCGCATGAAGATCCGCGAGAAGCGCGGCGACCTGTACAAGGACAAGAAGAAGAAGTGATCCGTACGGATTGACTGACGCGCAGGGCCGGTCCCCCGGGGAGAACGGGGACCGGCCCTGTCGCGCGTCGGACGGTCCGCGGGCCGCGGCTCCTGCGCTACAACGACAGGTGCTGGCCCGACGAGCCCGGGAACGGGGACGGCACCAGTGTCAGGGGGTTGCCCCGGTGCCGGCCGTTGTTGTAGTCCGGGTAGTCCGGGTAGGCCGGGGGCGGCTGCGGCTGGTCCTGGCTGTTCTGCGGGGCGTACTGCTGGCCCTGCTGCCCGTGGTACTGCGTCGCTGCCGGGGCCGCCGGCTGGGCGTACACCGGCTGCGGCGGGACCTGGTGGCCGCCCGAGTGCTGCACCGGGTGCGCCGCCGCGTAGCTGCCGCTGTTCATCACGCCGCCGTACGCGTGGTCGCCGTACGCGCTGTTGCCGTAGCTGTCGTACCCGTACGCAGGCAGGGCGGTGCGGTAGCCGCCCGGTCCGTAGGACGACTGCGCGGGCGGCGACGACCGCAGTGGCTCTTCGCCGTAGCGGTCCCCTGGGACGGCTCTGAACATCAGCCGCCACTCGCTGACCAGCGAGTCGTAGATCGGGTTTGCCGAGGCCGCCGGGCCGGGACCGTAGCCGGTGAGCGCCCTGCTGCTGAGGGAGTCGTCGAAGCTGAACACACAGAGTTCAACGACGTGGATGTCAAAGCGATGCGCCCGGAAACGTAACAGCGCATTCTTCAAAGGAGGGCTCCGAGTCCGGCGTTCCCCTCCCCGCGCCTTCGCTGAACTCGTCGTCCTTGTCCCGTATCGCGGACCAGAGGCGCGTTTTGACGCAACGTCAGTTGGCGCGGACGCGCGAGCGGACCGTACGGAAACGCTCCTGGGCGGGTCTGCCGCCTTCTGCGGTCACCCGCACTCGGCGGCCACCACGTCCACCATCGCGCCGGTGACCAGACGCAGGTCTTCAGGACCCATGACGTACGGCGGCATCGTGTACACCAGCCGCCCGAACGGGCGGATCCACACGCCGCGTTCGACGAACGCGGGCTGGACCCTCGTCATGTCCACCGGCTCGTGCAGCTCGATGACGCCGATCGCGCCGAGCACCCGGACGTCCGCGACCGCGGCCAGATCCCTGGCCGGTTCGAGCCC
Source organism: Kitasatospora sp. UYEF31 (assembly GCF_057291755.1). Taxonomy (NCBI): domain Bacteria; kingdom Bacillati; phylum Actinomycetota; class Actinomycetes; order Kitasatosporales; family Streptomycetaceae; genus Kitasatospora; species Kitasatospora sp. UYEF31. The sequence goes on along the minus strand of NZ_JBXAWK010000003.1, from coordinate 128,547 downwards.
GTCCCGCAGCCCCGCTTCGAGCACGGTGATCCGCGCCTGCCACGGCGAGTCGAGCAGCAGCCGGACGCTCGCCGCCGCCACCGCGCACGCCAGGGGGTTGGCCATGTAGGTCGGCCCGTGCATGAAGGCCCCGCCCTCGCCACGGCTGATCACCTCGGCCACCTCGTCGGTGCACAGCGTCGCCGCCAGGGTCAGATAGCCGCCGGTCAGGGACTTGCCCAGGCACATGATGTCCGGCGAGATCCCGGCGTGGTCCGCCGCGAACAGCGCACCCGTACGGCCGAACCCGGTGGCGATCTCGTCCAGGATCAGCAGCACACCGTGCTCGTCGCACAGCTCACGGACCCGGCGCAGATAGGCGGGGGAGTGGAAGCGCATGCCGCCCGCGCCCTGCACGATCGGCTCCAGGATGACCGCGGCGACCTCATCGCGGTGCCCGGCGAGCAGCCGGGCCAGGTCGGCGGTGTCCGCGTCGGTCAGCGGGGTGCCGAAGCCGGACGGCGGCACCGGCGCGAACAGGTGCCCGGGCAGGGCGTCGGAGAACAGATGGTGCATGCCGCCCACCGGGTCGCACACGGCCATCGCGCCGAAGGTGTCGCCGTGGTAGCCGCCGCGTACGGTCAGCAGGCGCGTCCGGCCCGGCTTCCCGGCGGCGCGCTGGAACTGGAGCGCCATCTTGATGGCGACCTCGACCGACACCGACCCCGAGTCGGCGAAGAACACCCGCTGGAGCGGTCCGGGTGTGATGTCGACCAGGAGCTTCGCCAGCTCGACGGCCGGGGGGTGGGTGAGCCCGCCGAACATGACGTGCGCCATGGTGTCCAGCTGGTCCTTCGCCGCAGCGTTCAGCACCGGGTGGTTGTACCCGTGCACCGCCGCCCACCACGAGGCCATGCCGTCCACGAGCTCGCGTCCGTCGGCCAGGGTCAGCCGTACGCCGTCCGCCGACACCACCGGGAAGAGCGGCGCGTCGCCGACCGCGCTCGCGTACGGATGCCAGATGTGCCGCCGGTCGTAGGCGATGAGCTCTTCGCCGGAGAGGTGCTGAGACATGGGGGAAAACTAACAACCTGCCCCGCCCCCGCGTGTGCGGGGGCGGGGCAGGTGGTGACCCGACTGCTCAAACCCCGCTGACGGGCACCGAGCCGGCGACCAGCAGGCCCCGCGCGGCGGCGTCGCCGAGCGCGGTTGCCAGTTCGTCGTTGCCGGTGTGGATGCCGATGGTGCCCACCGGCGCCGCGTACAGCAGCACGATGCCGTTGCCCTTCGCCGCGTTCAGCCAGGCACCGGGCACCTCGGCGGGCGTCTGCGCCTGCCACCACGCCTCGGTCCGGCCGCCGCCGCCCGGGAACAGGACCGCCGTCAGGAAGCCGTTCGACACCTCCACCGACCAGCCCCCGAGCAGCGGCGGAAGTGTTTCGGCGGGAGTGGCGATACCGGCGAAGCCGCGCTCGCCGAGCAGTTGGAGGAACTCGTCGCGGCTGCCGTCCAGGCCCGGTCTGGCCACCGCCGCCCCGGGCTCGACGACCAGGGCCGCGTAGGTGACCCCGGCGCAGACCATCATGCTGCCGGTGATCGAGATGGGCACCGGGCCGCCGGGGACGACGGTGGGCACGGCGCCCGCCACCTGCGCCTGCTGGGCGGCGAGCAGCGGCTTCACCGCGTCCTCGGACACGGGGATCACCTGGGAGGGGATGCACCGGGTGTGCGCGAACGCCAGCACCGCGGTCTCCTGCGCGAGGTAGAGCAGCGCGCTGGTCTCCTCCCGCTCGGTGTCGCCCTGCCCCTTGCAGGAGGCGCAGGCGTAGGTCTGCGGGCCGGACTCGCCGGCCGTCAGGCGGCCCGCCTCGTCTTCGCCGATCTCGGCGCGGACCTCGGGACTCACGTCCAACATGCGTGACACGGAATGACTCCTCGAAGTGGGCTCACTGTCGGCCCCGGACGTTACCGGCCGTAGATCCCCAGTCACTCATCGCGCGGGCGGATGTCACTCGTATGAGGCATGGCGGGGGTCGGCGCGGCCGTTCCGGGTGACCGGGCCCACCGGCCGGCCCGGCCGCTTTCCCCAGGATCCGGCGGGATCCGGCGGGGGCTCGACAGGGAAAGGGTGTACTGTCCGAATAGTCTGGTTAAATAAGGAATTCTCGCGAGGCCTTTCCTGGTGACCCGGCTGTCGGAAGTGCGCGACGGCCGCGGAGGGGGATGCTGCACTCTGCGTGTGAGCTATTACCTAAAGTGACGTGATTCGGCGACTTGAATGCGCCTGTGATCCCGCCGGACCGCCTAACCGCTGGCATGAAATCGCTGGTGAGCGCTCGACAAATGCGACATATGCCCTAAAAGTGATGAGACGTGGATCTCTTTGCGTTTCTCTTCTCCGGACCTCGGGCATGTCGCTCTCGGTAATGAATGCGGGTTGCAACTATCCCCTTCGGGATGTGCGGCCGTGCGCCGTGGACCGCCGCCGTACAAAAACACCGGGCGGTCCGGTGACCCGCTCAACGAGTCCGCAGCGCCGACGCGTCCGTACGGGGAGCGCCGGCACGGGTCCGCCCCGCGCGTACGCGCGGTCGGAGCAAACCCGTGGAGCCGCGGCCCGAACAGTGAGGTGCACATGCCCAGACTCCAGGTCGAGAACCTGTACAAGATCTTCGGTCGGAAGACCGACGAAGCGCTGACCCGGCTCCGTGGGGGAGAGAGCCGGGACGCGCTGCGGGACAGCAACGCGACCGCCGCCGTCATCGACGCCTCGTTCGAGGTGGACGAAGGCGAGATCTTCGTCGTGATGGGCCTGTCAGGCTCCGGTAAATCCACCCTTCTGCGCACCCTCAACGGCCTTCTTGAACCTACGGCGGGCCGCGTCCTCGTGGACGGTGAGGACCTGACCGCGTTGTCACCCAAACGGCTGCGTGAAGTCCGGTCGAAGCGGATCAGTATGGTGTTCCAGCACTTCGCGCTCTTCCCGCACTACACCGTCCTGGAGAACGCCGCGTACGGCCTCGCCGTACAGGGCGTCCCGGCGAAGGAACGCGACACCCGCGCCCGTCACGCCCTGGAGATGACGGGCCTCAAGGGCTGGGAGGACAACCTCCCCGCCGAGCTGTCCGGCGGCATGCAGCAGCGCGTCGGCCTGGCCCGCGCCCTGGCCACGGACGCGGACATCCTCCTGATGGACGAGTCGTTCAGCGCCCTGGACCCGCTCATCCGCCGGGAGATGCAGGACCAGCTCCTGGAACTCCAGCAGAAGCTGAAGAAGACCATCATCTTCATCACCCACGACCTCAACGAGGCCATGCGCATCGGTGACCGCATCGCGGTCATGCGCGACGGCCGCATCGTGCAGATCGGCACGGCCGAGGACATCCTCACCGACCCGGCGAACGACTACGTCGCCTCGTTCGTGGCCGACGTGGACCGCAGCCGGGTGCTGACCGCCGGCTCGATCATGGAGGAGCCGCGCAGCACGCTCACCCGCGGCGAGGGCCCGCGCGTCGCGATCCGCCGGATCCGCGAGGCCCAGCAGACCGCCGCGTTCGTCATCGACACCGTGGACCGCGGCAAGCGGCTCCTGGGCGCGGTCACCGACGCTACGGTCGCCGAGGCCGCGCGCCGCGGCGACAAGGTCATCGGGCCCGAGGCCGGCCTGGACATCGTGACGGTGACCGAGGACACGCCCGTCATCGAGCTGTTCGCGCCGAGCGCGGAGAACAACCTGCCGCTCGCGGTCGTCGACAAGGACATGAGGCTGGTCGGGGTGATCCCCCGGGTGACCCTGCTGGCCGCCCTCGGCAACTCCGCGTACAGCGCGCCGGCCGACGAGAGCGACGGCGACGGGGACGACAGTCTCACGGACACCGGAAGCGTCCGGATCCTCATACCGGCCGGTGCCACGATGCCGAGCGCCGTCAGCGCCGACAGCACCGACAGCGTCGCTGACCAGTACAACCGGCCCGACAACTCGTCGTCCGACCTGAACGGCGGGGTGAAGGCCTGATGCCCAGGATCCACGTAGGCGACTGGGTCGAAGACCTTGTCGACTGGATGCAGAACCATCTGACCTGGCTGTTCGACTTCATCAAGGATGTCGTCGGCGGCGCGGTCGGCCACCTGGAGAGCGCGCTCAACGCGCCCCCGGTGCTCGTGATCGCCCTGTTGTTCGCCGTCGTCGGCTGGGCCGCGCGCAGTGCGCTGTTCGGCGTACTCACCTTCGCCGGCTTCGCCTTCATCGAGATGCTCGACCAGTGGGACGCGGCGATGTCCACGCTGTCCCTGGTCCTCGTCTCGTCCTTCGCGGCGCTGCTGATCGCCGTGCCGCTGGGCATCTGGGCGGCCCGTAGCCAGCGGGTGAGCTCGGTCATGAAGCCGGTCCTGGACTTCATGCAGACCATGCCGGCGTTCGTCTACCTGATCCCGGCGATCACCTTCTTCGGCATCGGTGAGGTGCCCGGTGTCATCTCCACCGTGGTCTTCGCCCTCCCGCCGGGCGTGCGGCTGACCGAACTCGGCATCCGCAACGTCGACAAGGAGATGGTCGAAGCCGGTGAGGCCTTCGGGTCCAGCGAGTGGAAGATCCTCAAGGACATCCAGTTCCCGCTGGCCCTGCCGTCGGTCATGGCCGGTGTCAACCAGGTCATCATGCTGTCGCTGTCCATGGTCGTCACCGCCGGCATCGTCGGCGCGGGCGGTCTGGGCGCGCAGGTCTACGGAGCGCTGACGCAGGGCAACGTCGGCACCGGCTTCGAAGCCGGTCTCGCCGTGGTCGTCCTGGCTGTCTTCCTGGACCGCTCGGTCGGCGCGCTCGGCCGCCAGGTCGAGGTCGGGGCCCGGCGCGCCGTGAAGCGCCAAGCTTCCGGCAACGTGGTGCTCGGCGCGCTCAACTGGCGTCCCCCGACGGTGGCCACGGTCAGCGGTGTCGCGGTCCTCGCACTGTTCGGCACCGTCCTGGGCGGCACCCTCGCCCCGGAGGACGAAGCCGGCACGAAGAAGATCACGATCGGCTGGATCCCGTGGGAGGAGGACGTCGCCGTCACGTACATGTACAAGAACCTGCTTGAGCAGCGCGGCTACTCCGTCACGCTCAAGCAGCTCGACGTCGCCCCCACCTTCCAGGCGCTCGCCCAGGGCGACATCGACTTGTTCCTGGACGCCTGGCTCCCCGAGCTGCACAAGAACTACATGGACAAGTACGGTCCGCAGGTCGAGGAGATCTCGCGCTGGTACAACAACGTCGACGTGCAGATCGCGGTCCCGAAGAACCTGCCGTACAACAGCATCGAAGACCTCAAGGGCCACGCGTCGGAGTTCAACGGCCGCATCGTCGGCATCGAGCCGGGCGCGAACATCATGAAGCTCGCCGAGACGAAGATGCTCCCGGACTACGGCCTCGACGGCTTCAAGGTGCAGTCCAGCAGCACGCCCGCGATGATCGCCGAGCTGGACCGGGCGATGGCCAAGGGCGAGCCGATCGCGGTCACCATGTGGCACCCGCACTGGGCGTACAGCAAGTACGACATCAAGCCGCTCGCCGACCCGAAGAAGTCCTTCGGTGAAGCCGGCTACATCAGCGCGCTGGGCCGCAAGGGCTTCGCGAAGGACTTCCCCGAGCTCAACGGCTGGGTCAAGCAGCTCAAGCTGGACGACTCGGTGATCGGCCCGCTGGAGCAGAAGATCTACGTTGACAACAAGGGCAAGAAGGACCCTGAGGTCGAGGGCGTCAAGGCCTACCTGAAGGAGCACCCGGAGGTCGCGGACAAGTTCATCCCCGGCTTCACGGGCGGCAAGACCGGCCAGACGCCCGGCAGTCCGGCCCCGGCCGCCGCGGGCAACCCGGCGACCCCGGCCGCGCAGCGCGAACCGGAGGCCGCACCGGCCCCGGTGCCCGCGAGCTAGCAGAGCCACCCAGAACCGCCCGGCAGGTGACGAGAGGTCACCTGCCGGGCGGTTCTCCCGTACGGGGCGAGGGTGCCGCCCAGATCCTGTGCCATGTGCTGGTCCTCATCCCGTCAGGTTGTCGACACGTGTCGCCATGCCGTCCGTACGCGATGATCCAACGGGGCGTCAGAAAGAAGAAGGGGTCGCGGTGATCACAGACGGGGCCTACGGGGCGAACTTCCAGGCCGGACCGCCGGGCACCGGGTCGCAGCCCTGGAGCTTCGCGGTGGCCGCGACGTAACTCCGGAACAACTCCTCGACCGGCAGCCCCGCGGTCTGCAACGGGTCCCCGTGCCGGGACAGCCGGAACGCCGCGCCGATGCCGCCGCACACACCGTCCACCGAGGCCACGACCGTGCCCGGATCGCCCTGTGCGTACGGGTCCGCGGCGGTGTTCAGCCGCGCGGTCATGTCCTTGCGCTGCCCGGCCTCCTCCTGGCTCGGCACGATCCAGCCGTGGCTGACGCTGAACGACAGCACCCGCCGCCCGTCCTTGTAGAGGTCGCAGACCTGTGCGGGACCCGGCCCCGTCGGCGTGACCTGCGAAGTCCAGGTGCCCGCGCCCAGCACCCCGCGGTCCAAGGCCGCGCACCCCGGGTCGGCGCCGAGCGGCAGCAGCGGCCCGGCCGGCTGCGGCGCGAAGGGCTGCGCCGGCGCGGGGGTCCCGCACTGGGCGGCGGCACCGACCCTGCCCGCGAAGGTGACCGCGAGGCGCGACAGCGCGGCCCGCTGGTCAACTGTGCCCGCGGCGGGCCCGGTGACCCGGGTCCGGACCAGGAGCGGCACGGGGTCGCGGATGCCGTCGAGGCGGCAGGTCTGCACCAGCCAGGCGTCGGTGGGCCCGGCCATGCCGTAGACACCCGGGTCCGCGGGGGCTGAGAGCAGCGGGGCCGAAGCCGCGGTGGTCGAGCCGACCAGCTGTGCGAGGTCCTGCCCGGCCATGTTGAACAGATAGGCCGAGCCGGTGAACGTACGGTCCTGGACCTTCACCTCGCAGCGGGCCAGGGGGTACCGCGTGCCGGGCCGCTGCTGTTCCATGACCGCCGGGTCCCCCGGCGGGAGTACCGCGGTGATGTCACCCAGCGGCAGCAGACCGGCGCAGACCTCCGCTCCGGCGGGGGCCGCCGAGGGTGCGGGGGAGGCGTCGGGGGAGAACATCGCCGAGCAGCCGGAGAGGGCGAACACCAAGGTGGCGGCCACGGCCGCTGTGGCGCGCCGTCGGGAGGTGGGCATACGTACGGGGTCCTCCAACGGCGGCGGGGTCCAGCTGCGGTGCGCGGGCGGGTCGGCGTCGAGCTTCTGCCGACCGTACGCCCGCAGGATATCGGCCCCGTCCCCCGGCCGGTCGCCGGCGACGGGGCCGTCGGGCGTACCGCCGGCCGTCCGGCTGACCGGGGCGGTCACCAGCGGCGGTTGCCCGTGGCTATTTGCGGCGCCCGCTCAACAGCCAGGTCGTCAGCGCGCCCGCGAGGAACGTGCCGACCAGGACGAGCCACATCGGTGCGTCGACGGTGGGGATCCAGAAGTGGATCCGGGCCGAGTCGGTGTTGGCCAGGATGAACCACACACTGAGCACCGCGATGACGGCGAAGCCGATCATCCTCGGTGTGATGCGGTCGGCGAAGTCGCCGATTTTTCCGGATTTGCCAGGTTCTTTCATAGCTCAGCATCGTACGTCCGTCACCTGCTGTAAACCGGCGCTCCGGCTCCGTGTCGGTCAAGGGTGATTAAAGTTGCGTGCGGCAACCAACAGCTCTATAGTTGTATTTGACAACGCAATAGCGGTGACATGCATGACGCCTGGGGGGAACGGCTGTTCCGGGCTACCGCAGTAGTGGCGACGGCACCACAAGCGCCGGCCACTCCCACTGCGCACACCTGCGCTCCCTGACGGGCGCCGCCTGCTGGCGGAGCCGCTGGAGGGAGCGAGTACCGGAAGGACGGAAATGGCGGAGAAAACCCCAGGGGAGATAACGACGGGGGTCCTCGCGGCGGACGAGCCGATGACCCACCGGCAGATCATGCGGGCGCTGACCGGCATCCTCCTCGGCATGTTCGTGGCGGTGCTCTCCTCCACGATCGTGTCCAACGCGCTGCCCCGGATCATCTCCGACCTGCACGGCAGTCAGACCTCGTACACCTGGGTCGTGACCGCGACCCTCCTGGCGATGACCGCGAGCACCCCGATCTGGGGCAAACTCGCCGACCTGTTCAGCAAGAAGCTGCTGATCCAGCTGTCGATCGTCATCTACGTCGCCGGTTCGATGATCGCGGGCCTGTCGCAGAACACCGGCATGCTGATCGCCTGCCGGGTCGTACAGGGCCTGGGCGTCGGCGGCCTGATCGCGCTGTCCCAGGTCATCATGGGCGTGATGATCCCGCCCAGGGAGCGCGGCCGGTACGGCGGCTACCTCGGCTCGGTGTTCGCCATCGGCACCGTCGGCGGCCCGCTCATCGGCGGCGTCATCGTCGACACGAGCTGGCTCGGCTGGCGCTGGTGCTTCTACGCCGGTGTGCCGGTCGCCATCGTCGCGCTGGTCGTCCTCCAAAAGACGCTGCACCTGCCGGTCGTCAAGCGCAAGGTGAAGATCGACTACCTCGGCGCGTTCCTCATCACGGCCGGCGTCTCGCTGCTGCTGATCTGGGTGTCGCTGGGCGGCAAGAACTACGCCTGGGCCTCCGCGCAGTCCGCCGTCATGGTCGGCGGAGCGGTGGTCGTCCTCGCGCTGGCGATCCTGGCGGAGTCCCGCGCCGCCGAACCGATGATCCCGCTGGACCTCTTCAACAAGCGCACCGTCACCCTCGCCGTCGTGGCGAGTCTGGCCGTGGGCCTGGCGATGATGGCCTCCTCGGTCTTCCTCGGCCAGTACTTCCAGCTGGCCCGCGGCAAGTCCCCGACGATGTCCGGCCTCATGACCCTGCCGATGGTCGCGGGTGTGGTGCTGTCCGGCACGTTCATCGGCAAGCACATCACCGCCACCGGCCGGTGGAAGAACTGGCTGGTGGCCGGCGGCGTGCTGCTGACCGCCGGCCTCGGGCTCATGGGCACCGCCCGGGCGGACAGTGACCTGGTCGTGCTCAGCGTGTTCATGTTCCTGCTCGGCTCCGGTGTCGGCGCCCTCCAGCAGAACCTGATCCTCGCCGTGCAGAACGCCGTACCGATGTCCGAGATGGGCACCGCCAGCTCCACGGTCGCGTTCTTCCGCAGCCTCGGCGGCGCGATCGGCGTCTCGGCGCTCGGCGCGGTCATGGGCAGCCGGGTCACGCAGTACACCACCGAAGGCGGCCTGCCGGCCGGCGGCTCCGGCGGTGGCGGAATCCCGGACCTGCGGAAACTACCCGCCCCGGTCCGCGGCATCGTCGAGAACGCGTACGGCCACAGCGTCGGCGACATCTTCCTGTTCGCCGCGCCGGCGGGCATCGTGGTCCTGCTGTGCGTCCTGTTCATCAAGGAGGTGCCGCTGAAGACGTCCAACACGGAGGTCGTCACACCGGCCGCCCCCGACACGGTGAACGACGTGGACGACGCCCGCACCGCCCTGGCCCAGGGCGCCGACCGGCACGCGGCTGACGAGGACAAGGAAAAGTCGGCCGTACGGTAGACCCCACGAGAAGGGGTCCGCGGGTTTTTCCCCGCGGACCCCTTCGCTGCGTGCGCCTACCGCTTACTTCCAGCTTCCTGCTTCTTGGCCGGGTGTTTCCTGACTGCTCACTTCTTGCTGTAGTCGAAGAACCCGCGCCCGGACTTCTTGCCCAGCAAGCCCGCGTCCACCATGCGCAGCAGCAATGGCGGCGCGGAGTACAGCGGCTCCTTGAACTCCTCGTACATCGAGTCGGCCACGGCCTTGACCGTGTCCAGGCCGATCAGGTCGCTCAGCCGCAGCGGACCCATCGGGTGCGCGCAGCCCAGCACCATGCCGTTGTCGATGTCCTCCGCCGCCGCGAAGCCGGACTCGAACATCCGGATGGACGACAGCAGGTAGGGGATCAGCAGCGAGTTCACCACGAACCCGGCCCGGTCCTGCGACCGGACGACAGTCTTGTTCAGCAGTTCGGTGGCGAACGTCTCCGCCCGCTGCACCGTCTCGTCACTCGTCAGCAGCGAGGGCACCAGCTCGACCAGTTTCTGCACCGGCACCGGGTTGAAGAAGTGCACTCCCACGACCTGTTCGGGCCGCTGGGTCGCCATGCCGAGCTTCATGATCGGGATGGACGACGTGTTCGACGCCAGGATCGCGTCCCCGCGCTCGACCACCTTGTCGAGGGTGCTGAAGACCTGGGTCTTGAGCTCCGCGTTCTCCGCGATGGCCTCGATGGTCAGGTCCCGGTCGCCGAAGTCGCCCAGGTCGGTGGTGAACGTGATGCGCGCGAGCGCCGCGTCCCGGTCGCCCTCCTGGAGCTTCCCGGACCGCACGCCCCGGTCCATCGACGTGGTGATCCTCCTGCGCCCCGCCTCGGCGGCCTCCCGGCTGGCCTCGCTGACCAGCACGTCGAGCCCGGCCTTTGCGCAGACCTCAACGATTCCCGAGCCCATGAGGCCCGCTCCCACTACACCGATGCGTCGGATGTCGCTCATGACGTTCCCCTTGCTCGTACCGACATGGTTGTAGGCATCATCTTCCCGCTCCGCAACGCGTGACCCGGACCCAGGGGTTGGTGGAACCGTCCGACGCGGTGCGGCATCAGCGCGCGGTGATCCGCTGAAGGGGCTGGCCGGTGAACCGGGCGATGGTGTCGAAGCCCCGGTCGGCGTGCAGGACGGTCAGTCTGTGGTGGGCCGCGATGACGGAGACCAGAAGGTCCACCGGACTGGCGGACTGGTGCCGACTCGTGTCGGCCATCCTGAGCTGGAGGAGTCGGGTCTCCTCCCAGGCGGCGTCGTGCACCGCGTGGTGCGGGAAGACCTCATTCAGGAGGTGGTCGGCTTCGTGGACGGCAGAACGTCCGCCGACTGCCCGGAGGTACTCCTGGCGGACCGGCTCGCAGAGACCGACCCGGCCTGCGACGACGGCTTCATCCCAGTCGGGGGTCGCCTGGTCGCGGAAATAGCGGACGAGCGCGGACGTGTCCGCGAGGTACAGCCCGGTGCCCACGTGCTCGTTCTCCTTCCCCGGGGGAAACTATCCGCCGTCGTCCGCGTAACCGATGACAGAGAAGTCGATCTCGCCTTCGGCGACCATACGCCGCATGCGGGCGACGGCCTCCGCGCGCCTTCGACGGTCGCCGACTTCGCGCAGCGCACTGTTGACCGTGTCCCGTTTGGTGCTGGTGCCCAGTATCCGGGCGGCGTCGGCCAGGGCGTCTTCATCAAGGTCGATCAGGGTCTTCGCCATGACGGTCTCCTCTGAGGATATCCGATTCAAGAATCGTATATACGTGGATTCGGGGCGTCAAAGGTTCAGTGCGGCGCCACCCCCATGTCCGGCAGCGGGTACGGGAACTTCGCGCTCACCCCGCCGTCCACGGTCAGGGTCTGACCCGAGACGTAACGGGCCAGGTCCGAGCTCAGGAAAAGCAGGGACGCCGCGATGTCGGCGGGGAGCGCGACGTCGCGCAGCGGGGCGTTCGCGGAGGTGCCCGCCCGCCCGGCCTCGCCCAGGTAGGCCGACACCCGGGGGGTCCAGACGACGCCCGGGGCGACGGCGTTGACCCGTACGCCGTCCGGCCCCAGCTCGACGGCGGCGGACCTGACCAGCGACATCAGCCCGGCCTTGGCCGCCCCGTACGCGGCGTGCATCGGTGCGCCCGCCACGCCGGAGACGCTGGCCACGAAGGTGATCGCGCCGCCGCCGCGGGACCGCATGTGTCTGCCGCCGTACTGGACGGCGAGCAGCGCGTGGCGCAGCACGATGTTCTGGTGCCACTCCCAGTCGTCGTCGGTCACGTCGAGGAGCGTCTGGTACTTGCTCATGCCGATGATGTCGACGACGCAGTGGACCCGCCCCAGGGTCTCCTCGGCGTACGCCCACAGGCGTTCGACGTCAGCGCGCGAGGTGGCGTCCCCGGACCAGGCCGTGCCCTTGACCTCGGCGGCGACGCCCTGGGCCAGCTCTTCGTCGAGGTCCACGCACAGCACCCGGGCCCCGGCCTGCGCGAGGGCGTGGGCCGTCTGGCGGCCGATGCCCTGCCCGGCGCCGAGTACGAGGGCGTTGCGGCCGGCCATGGCCAGCATCCCCGGGTAGTCGGGGACTTCACTGTTGTCGGTACGGGTCATGTCCGGGCCTCCGGTCACTGTGGCATTGTTGGGAACTGTTTGGCATCGTCAAGCAAGTTAGCGGTATGCGGGGTCCGTTCAAAGGAGCAGGGCATGAGTCAGCAGATGGGTCACGGGGTCAAGCAGCGGGACAAGGTCAAGATGACCCCCGATGAGATCCGGGGGTTCCTGGCCGAGCGTCACTCGATGACGATGTCCACCGTCAACGGTGACGGATCGATCCACTCCATCGGTATGTGGTACGGCTTCCTGGAGGGCGAAGTCGCCCTGGAGACCAAGGCCAAGGCGCAGAAGGTGCTCAACCTCCGCCGCGACCCGAACATCACCTGCCTGGTCGAGGCCGGCGACTACTACGAGGAGCTGCGCGGCGTCTCCATCGTCGGAAAGGCCGAGATCGTGGAGGACCCGGACCGCATCTGGGAGCTGGGGGTCAGTGTGTTCTCCCGCTACTCGGCGCCGTACACCGAGGAGATGAAGCCGTTCGTCGAGATCATGCTGCGCAAGCGCGTGGTGATCAAACTGGTGCCGGACCGGATCGTGTCGTGGGACCACCGCAAGCTGGGGCTGCCGGTGACGCGCCCGGCGGCCTGACGGTGCTGGGTGGGCGGGTCCTGTCCGCCCGGTCGTCTCCGGGGTGGCTCCGTGCAGCCCTGTCCTGTCCCGCCCCGCGCGGCCCGCGGGCTCTGGTGTCCGGCGAATCGGTAAGGTAACCTGTCCTTTCAGTCCTTGATGTTGGCAAGGATCCACCTCGGGGAGGCAGCGCAGTGCCGATCGGATTCAGCGCCGAACACGTGGAGTTCGCGGCCTCGGTGGCCGGGCTCGCCGCCCGCCACGCACCGTCCGCCGCCACCCGGGACGCCCTCGACGCGCTCGCCGCCGGGAAACGCCCGGACTGCTGGGACGCCCTGGTCGCCAACGGCCTCACCGCCGTCCACCTGCCCGGGGAGTACGGCGGCGGCGGTGCCGGGATCCTCGAACTCGCCGTCGCCCTCGAAGAGTCAGGGCGGGCCATGCTTCCGGGCCCGTACCTCCCGACGGTCCTCACCGCCGCCGTCCTGGACCGCTACGCCGGTCCCCGGATCGGCGGGCTGGTCCTGCCCCGCTTCGCCGCGGGCGCCACCGGCGCGGTGACCCTCGCCGCCGGCCTGATCGCCCATCAGACCCAGGTCGGCTGGGAGGTCAACGGAGCCACGGGGCCGACCCCCGGCGCCGCGGAAGCCGACTATCTGCTGCTCGGCGCCCGTACGGACGACGGAACCGGCGAGGACATCTGGTTCCTCGTCGAGACGGCCACCGTCGCCACCGTCGACGTCACACCGCTCGACGTCGTCGACCTGGCCCGGGGCTCCGCGCGGGTGCGCGCCGCGGGGCTGGAGATCACCGGCTCCCAGGTGCTCCGCGGGATCACCACCGCCAAGGTCCGCAACCTGGCCGCGGTGCTCGCCGCCGCCGAAGCCGTGGGCGTCGCCCGCTGGTGCTTCGAGACCGCGGTGGACTACGTCAAGATCCGCGAGCAGTTCGACCGGCCCGTCGGTTCCTTCCAGGCCGTCAAGCACAAGGCCGCGAACCTGTTCACCCGGCTCCAGGTCATGACCGCGGCCGCGTGGGACGCCGCACGCGCCGCGGACGCGGCGGACGCGGCGGACGCCGAGCCTGCCCGGGGGACGACCCCCGGACCCCCGTCCGCGAACGAGCTCCAACTCGAAATCGCCGCCTGCGAAGCCGCCGTCGTCTGCCTCCCCGGAGCCCGCGAGACCGCGCTCGACTGCATCACGCTGCTCGGCGGGATCGGCTTCACGTGGGAGCACGACATCCACCTCTACTGGCGGCGGGCGGTGTCCCTGTCCCAGCTCCTCGGCCCGCCCGACGAGTGGACGCGCCGCCTGGGCCGCCACACCCTCAACACCCTGAACGGCGGCCCGGCCCGCGACTTCGACCTCGACCTGTCCGAAGAACTGTCCGCGGAGACGGACGAGTTCCGCGCCGAAGTGGCCGGAAAGCTGGCGCAGGCCGGACAACTGGAGGGCAACGCACGCCGTCACTTCCTCGCCGAGTGCGGTTTCGTCTCCCCGCACTACCCCAGGCCGTACGGAATCGGCGCGACCCCCGCCCGGCAGATCATCGTCCAGGAGGGCTTCGCCGCTACGGGTTTCCCCCAACCAGGCACGGTCATCGGCGAGTTCGTCCTGCCGACCCTGATGTCCCACGGGACGCAGAAGCAGAAGGACACGTACGTCGTACCGACACTGCGCGGCGACATCATCTGGTGCCAGCTGTTCAGCGAGCCCGGTGCCGGCAGTGACCTGGCCTCGCTCAAGACCCGCGCGGTCAAAGTCGACGGCGGCTGGCGGCTGACCGGCCAGAAGGTGTGGAACTCCAAGGCCCACGAAGCACAGGTGGGCGTCTGCCTGGCCCGGACCAGCCCGGACGCCCCCAAGCACCAGGGGATTTCGTACTTCATCGTCGACATGGCCGCCGACGGCGTCGACGTCCGGCCGCTGAAGCAGGCCAACGGGAAGTCCGAGTTCAACGAGGTCTACCTCGACAATGTCTTCGTACCGGACGACGGCCTGGTCGGCGAAGCCGGCGCCGGCTGGCGGATCGCCCGGACGACCCTCGCCAACGAACGCGTGATGATCGCCGGGGGACCCGGGATGGCCGCGCTCGGCGAACTCGTCCAGGAGATCGGCAGTTCCCAGGCGGCAGTCGCCAACGGCGACCTGTGCCGCCGGATCGGCGCGTTCGCAGCGGAGAACCTCGCCCTGCGCGCGCTCACCCTGCGCACCACCCTCCAGCAACTCGGAGGCCTCAACCCCGGCGCCGCCTCCAGCGTGCTCAAGCTCGCGGTGACGGAGCATCAGCGCACCGTCGCCACAGCGCGGCTGGAGCGCCTGGCAGCCGCCGGAACGGTCCCCTCGGAACCGCTGACGGCCTACCTCTCCCTGCCCGCCGTGCTCCTCGGCGGCGGCACCCGCGAAATCCAGCTCAACGTGGTGGCCGAACGGATCCTGGGCCTGCCCCGCTGACTGACGCCCCCCGTCGATCATGTACAAAAGTCCCCTTTCCGGGCTGGAAAAGGGACTTCCGTACCTGACCGGCACCGTGAATCCACAACTAACAGGAGTACCGATGCATATCGCCTACACCCCCGAGCAGGAGGACCTGCGCCGGGAACTCCGCACCTACTTCGCGGGCCTCATGACCCCGGAGATCCGCGCCGGACAGCTGGCCGGCGAGACCACCATGAGCCGGGACGGCTCCTACTGGCAGCTCACCCGCCGGATGGGCGAGGACGGCTGGCTGGGCATCGGCTGGCCCAAGGAGTACGGCGGCCAGGACCGCTCGGTGATGGACCAGCTCATCTTCACCGACGAGGCCACCATCGCCGGCGCCGCCGTGCCGTTCCTCACCATCAACACCGTCGGACCCACGCTGATGGAGTACGGCACCCAGGAACAGCGGGACTTCTTCCTCCCGCAGATCCTCGCCGGGAAGATGCACTTCTCCATCGGCTACTCCGAGCCCGAAGCCGGCACCGACCTGGCGCACCTGCGCACCAAGGCCGAACGCGACGGCGACGACTGGATCATCAACGGCCAGAAGATGTGGATCTCGCTGATCCACGTCGCCGACTACGTCTGGCTCGCGGCCCGCACCGACCCCGACGCCAAAGCGCACCAGGGCCTGAGCATCTTCCTCGTGCCGGTCGGCACCGAGGGGTTCAGCTACAGCGACATCAAGACCCTCGGCGGCCAGACGGTCAGTCAGCTGAACTTCGACAACGTACGGGTTCCCGCGTCCGCACTCGTCGGCGAGGTCAACGGCGGCTGGGGCCTGATGACCGGTCAGCTCAACCGCGAGCGGGTGGCGCTCTGCTCGGCCGCCGGCATCCAACTCGCGCTGCACGAGGTCCGCCAGTGGGCCGAGGCCACCCGCCTCCCCGACGGCCGCCGGGTCATCGACCAGCAGCACGTCCAGGCCAACCTCGGCCGGGTGCACGCGAAAGTCGAATACCTCAAACTCATCAACTGGAAGGCCGCGTCGTCGGTCGACCACGGCGTGAAGGTCGGCCCGGCCGGAGCCTCGGCCACAAAGATCTTCGGCACCGAATTCGCCACCGAGGCCTACCGGTTGCTCATGGAGTGCTTCGGCGAAGAAGCAGTCCTCACCGCAGACGCGCCCAACGTGGTGCTGCGCGGACGCATAGAGAAGATGTACCGCTCCGCGCTGATCCTCACCTTCGGCGGCGGCACGAACGAGATCCAGCGCGACATGATCGCGATGATCGGCCTGAAGATGCCCCGCCCGCCGCGCTGACCTATGCGGGCTCCAAGTCCGGCGTCTTCCTCCCATCCCCGTCGCTGCGCTCCGGGGCTGGTCGGCGCCGGACGTCGTCCGAAAGGCCGCGTCCTCCGGACGCGCTTCCTCGCTTCGCTCGGTCGCCTGGCTGGTGGTTTCTCGCTTGGCTGGTCCGGGCTCCAAGTCCGGCGTCTTCCTCCCATCCCCGTCGCTTCGCTCCGGGGCTGGTCGGCGCCGGACGTCGTCCGAAAGGCCGCGTCCTCCGGACGCGCTTCCTCGCTTCGCTCGGTCGCTTCAAAGGAGTTTTGCTGTGGACTTCTCATACACCGAAGAACAGAACGACCTGGTGGGTCTCGTACGGAAGATCCTCACCGACCGGGTCACCCACGAAGCGCTCACCGCGCTGGAGGCCAAAGTCGTCTCGGACGGCACCGAGCGCTTCGACCGCGACCTGTGGGCCGAGCTCGCCAAGGCCAACGTGCTCGGCATCGCCCTCCCCGAGGAGTACGGCGGCAGCGGCTACGGCGTCTTCGAGCAGTGCCTCGTCCTCGAAGAGGTCGGCCGCTCGCTCGCACCGGTGCCGGTGTACGCCTCACTGGCGGTCGCCGCCGCGGCGATCGCCGAACACGGCACCACCGCGCAGAAGGAAGCCTGGCTCCCCGGCGCGGTCGACGGCTCGGTCATCCTGACCGCCGCCCTCGCGGAACCCGTCAGCCGGGACGCCGCCGCACCCGCGACCACGGCCGTGCGCACGGACGGCGGCTGGGTTCTCAACGGCGTCAAGACCGTTGTTCCCGCAGCCACCGTCGCCGCGCTCTTCCTCGTTCCCGCGCAGACACCCGAAGGCCCCCGGGTGTTCCTGGTGGACGCGTCGAAGGTCACCGTCGAAGCGCAGCCCACCACCGCCAAGGAGATCGCCGGCCGGGTCACCCTCTCGGACACGCAGGTCACCGACGACGCCGTCCTCGGCGGCGCCGACGCGGCCGTCTGGCTGCGCGACCGGGCCACCCTGGGCCTGTGCGCGCTGCAACTCGGCATCACCGAGAAGGCGATGCGCGCCGCAGCCGAGTACACCTCGCAGCGCGTGCAGTTCAAGCGCCCCATCGGCTCGTTCCAGGCGGTCGGGCACCGTCTCGCCGACTGCTACATCGACGTCGAGGGCATCCGGCTCACCACCTGGCAGGCCGCTTGGCTGTCCGAACAGGGTCTCGACGCCACCGAAGCGATCGCGGTCGCCAAGTTCTGGGCAGCCGACGGCGGCCACCGCGTCGCGCACGCGACGGTGCACGTCCAGGGCGGCATGGGTATCGCCGAAGAGCACTACACCCACCGGTACTTCATCCACGCCAAGCAGATCGAGTTCTCCCTCGGCAACGCCACCGAGCAGGCGCTGCGCATCGGCGCGGCGTTCGCGGCGCAGCCGGTGGGGGAGCACGTCTGACCGCACCCCGGGTGACCGACGGGTGGGGGATGCCGGAACCCGGCACCCCCACCCGTCGGTCACCGCCGCACCGCCGTGTGCACATCCGTGCGGTACGGAACCTCCACCGGGTCCGGCAGACTCGCCGCGATCCGCCGCCGCACCTGCGCCGGGAACTCCGCCCGGTCCGCCGCAGGCCGCGCCGCGATGTAGCTGTTCGTCGAGGTCCGGTCGACGTACTGATCGTGTGTCAGCGACTGCGTCCAGCGGAACCGGCTTGTCACCGAAGGCGTCCCGCTGCTTGTCGTCCCTGGGGGACATCCTTAATACGAGGTCCTGGTCACGCTTCCGGGCCGGCCCGCGGCGCCGCGTTTAGAGTGACTGAGTCAAGCAAGCATTACGCACAGGGGGTTCCGATGCCGGCTCAACCGGACATCATCATCGTCGGCGGCGGGACCAGCGGCGCGGTCCTCGCAGCCCGGCTGTCCGAAGACGCTTCCCGTACAGTCCTGTTGCTCGAACAGGGCCCTGACGACACGGCGTACGACAGTTCAGTGCTGCGCCCCGTACAGGCGGGCGATGTCTGGTCCGGTACCCCGTTCGCGGCCGCCTTCCCCATGCGCGGCGACGGCCGCGACGTGGCCATGGTGCGCGGCCGGGTCCTCGGCGGCGCCTCCGCCGTCAACTACCTCGCCACGGTGCGCGGCCAGCCGGCCGACTACGACGCCTGGGCGGCGCTCGGCCTCGACGGCTGGGGCTGGGCCGACGTTCTGGAGACCTTCCGCGCGGTGGA
This sequence comes from Kitasatospora sp. UYEF31, assembly GCF_057291755.1. Lineage (NCBI taxonomy): Bacteria > Bacillati > Actinomycetota > Actinomycetes > Kitasatosporales > Streptomycetaceae > Kitasatospora > Kitasatospora sp. UYEF31. The sequence goes on along the minus strand of NZ_JBXAWK010000003.1, from coordinate 109,890 downwards.
GTCCGACCGTGATTACGGGAGTACGGAACTGCACGGCGGCGCAGGTCCGCTGACGGTCCGTCGGTCGACCTCCCGGCAGCAGGCGGTCTGCCACGCGGCGTTCCTCCAGGGTCTCCTGGAGCTCGGAGTGCCCGAAGTCTCCGATGTCAACGACCCGGCGCAGCTCCCCGGCGTGGGGATCTTCCCGCTGACGGTCGATCAGGAGACTGGCGAGCGGCTCACGGTCAGCCGCGCCTACCTGACCGCGGCCGTGCGGTCCCGGCCGAACCTGCGCATCGAGACCGGCGTGACCGTGGCGAGGGTTCTCGTACGGGAGGCCCGTGCGACCGGCGTGGAAACCGCCGACGGAAGGGTGCTGACAGCTGCTCAGGTGATCGTCAGCTGCGGCGCCACCGAATCCCCGGCGCTGCTCCAGCGCTCCGGAATCGGCCCGGAGGCGCTGCTGGACGCGCTAGGGATTCCCGTACACAAGGACCTTCCCGGAGTCGGCGCGAACCTCCAGGGCCATCTCGGCCCGCCGCTGCTCTACCGGCACGAAGGGCCCAGCGGACTGACCGGCGGCCCCGTCCAGCCAGTGTGGGTGGGCCGTACGCCGTTGTCTGAATCTGTTGACTTCCACGTCTTCGCGCTGCCGGTCGGTGACGCCGCCGCCGAGTCGACCCACTTCTCCGTGGTCCCGTTCCTGCTCGATGTGGCCGGGCGGGGGAGCGTGCGGATCACCTCCACCGACCCGGAGGCCGCGCCGGAGGTGGTGATGCCGGCTCTCGATGCGAGGGATCTCGACCGGCTGGGCTGGATTCTGGAGCGGCTGGCGGACTGGGAGCGCACCGGGGCGGTGACGGGTCTGGGGGCGGAGCGGCTGCTGCCGGCGGGCGACCTTGCTTCGGGGGCCGCCGTCGTCGGGCAGAACGGAGTGGTCAGCTACGGCCACCTCGGTGGCACCTGTGCCATGGGCCCGGACGGCGGTCCGGCGGCCGTGCTCGACGCGCAGTGCCGGGTGCGGGGGGTTGCCGGGCTGCGGGTGGTGGACGCCTCGTCGATGCCGGTGCTGCCCGCCGGGAACACCTACCTGGGGTGTGTGATGGTCGCCGAGCGGGTGGCGCGGTTGATGTAGTCGGAGGATGCTGCGTCGATCATGTACAGGAGTCCCCGTTTTCGGCTCCGGAGGGGGTTTCTGTACATGGCCGATGCGGTGGATCCGGCTATGTTTTTGACATAGTCAAGGGTATTGTGCGGCCATGACCGAGCCGACCTTCAATCTTGCGGACCTCTTCGAGGTCGTGGCGGACGCGATTCCCGACCGCCCCGCGCTCATCTCCGGTGACACCCGGCTGACGTACCGTCAACTCGACGAGCGCAGCACCCGCGTCGCGAACCACCTGCTCGCCTCCGGCGTCAAGCCCGGCGAGTTCGTCGGCATCCAGGCGTGGAACCGCGCCGAGTGGGTCGAGGCGTTCCTCGGCACGTACAAGGCGCGCGCCGTACCCGTCAACATCAACTACCGGTACGTCGAGGCCGAACTGCGCTACCTCTACGAGAACTCCGGCATGACCGCGCTGTTCGTCGAGCGCGAGTTCGCGGAGATGACCGGGCGCATCCTGCCGGACTTCCCGGCGGTGCGGCACGTGGTCGTCCTCGAGGACGGGACCCCGCGGGAGGGACTGCCCGGCGCGGTCAGCTACGAGGACGCCCTCGAAGCGGCCTCCCCCGTACGGGCCGAAACAATCGAACACAGCGGGCAGCGCAGCCCCGACGACCTCTACGGCCTCTACACCGGCGGCACCACGGGCATGCCCAAGTGCGTCCTGTGGCGGCAGGAGGACATCTTCTTCGCGGCCCTCCAGGCCGGGCGCGGCGGCAAGCCGAAGCTCCAGTCCCCGCGGGAGCTCACCGGGGAGGTCCAGGCCGCCGGGGGCTTCATCATCTTCGGCCTCGCCCCGATGATGCACGGCGGCGGCCAGTGGTCGATGCTGAACACCTTCTTCATGGGCAACACCTTCCTCCAGTGGACCGGCCGGAGCTTCGACGCCGACACCGTCCTGGGCCTGGTCGAGAAGGAGAAGGTCCTCTCCCTCGCGCTCGTCGGCGACGGCATGGGCCGCCCGCTGGCGGACCGGCTGGCGCAGGACCACCCGTACGACATCTCCTCGCTCGTGGCGGTCAGCAACGGCGGCGCGCCGATGTCGGCGGCGGTGCGGCGGCAACTTGAGTCCAACAAGCTGTTCGTCATCGACAGCTTCGGCGCCTCGGAGACCGGCGCGGCGGCCCGGCAGGTCGGCTCGTCCGACGGCGCGACCCGCTTCTCCTCGTCCGAGACCACCACGGTGCTGGACGACGACCTGAAACGCATCGCACCGGGGGCCGGGACGGTGGGGCGGCTCGCCGTCAGCGGGCACATCCCGCTGGGCTACCACGGTGACGAGGAGAAGACCCGCGGCACGTTCCTGCTCGACGGCGACGGACGGCGCTGGGTGCTGCCCGGCGACTACGCGGTCATCGAGGCGGACGGCGCGATCACCCTGCTCGGCCGGGGCAGCGCCATGATCAACACCGGCGGCGAGAAGGTCTACCCGGACGAGGTCGAAGCCGCGCTCAAGTCCCACCCGGACGTCTTCGACGCGGTGGTGGTCGGCGTGGCGGACGAGCGCTACGGCCAGCGGGTGACCGGCCTGATCGTGGTCCGCGACGGCGCGACGGCGGACGCCGCGGCGATCACCGCCCACTGCCGCACGCTGGTGGCGGGCTACAAGACGCCGAAGAAGCTGCACTTCATCCCGGAGATCCCGCGTACGGCCGCCGGGAAGGTGGACCTGCGGGCGGCGAAGTCCCGCGCGGAGGGCCTGGGGTAGCGCGCCTGCCCGGACGGTGCCGTGCCGGTCGGGTACGGAAGTCCCCTGTAGAGATCAGTCGGGGCACTTCCGTACCCGACCGGCGCAGCGGCGCCGGCGCGGCGAGGGTCAGGTGAGCTGAGTCAACGCATGGATCGACAGACCCGCCAGCGCCCCCACCACCGTCCCGTTGATCCGGATGAACTGGAGGTCCCGCCCCACGTTCAGCTCGATCTTCTTCGACGTCTCCACCGGGTCCCACCCCTGCACGGTGTCGGTGATCAGCGCGGTGATGTCCGGCCGGTAGGTCGTCACGACGTACGTGGCCGCCCCCTGGATCCAGCCGTCCACCTTCGCGCCCATCCGCGGATCGTCCGCCAGCCGCGCCCCCAGGTCCCGCAGTGTCGACGCCATCCGGCCCCGCAGTTCACTGTCCGGGTCCTGCGCCGACTCCACCAGCATCGCCCTGATCGCCGTCCACACCGACGTGATCAGGTCCTGCACCTGCGGATGCGCCAGCGTACGGTCCCGGATCTGCTCGACCTGCTCGATCATCTGCGGATCGTGCTGGAGGTCCTGCGCGACCCCGGCCAGGAAGGCGTCCACCGCCTGCCGCGCCGGATGCTCCGGATCGCCCCGCATCGCCGCCGCGAAACGCACCAGCTCACGGTGCACCCGGTGGGCCACCTGCCGGTCGAGGAACGACGGCGACCAGCCGGGCGACTCCTGCTGCACCACCCGCAGCACCGCGGCCTGGTTGCCGGCCAGCCAGTCGTGCGCCTTGCCGGTCACCATGTCGACAATCCCCTGATGTGAACCCTCCGCGACCAGCCGGGCGAGCAGCGCCCCCGTCGGCTGCGCCACCGCCTGCGCCGACACCCTCCTGGTGAGGGCCTGACCGAAGACGGTCTGGACGTCCTCGTCACGCAGCACGGTGAGCGCGCCCTGGAGGGCGTTCGCCAGTTCGGCGGTCACCCGTCCGGCGTGCGCGGGATCCGCGAGCCACGTCCCGAGCCGCCCCGAGATGCCCATCGCCGCCAGGCGTTGGCGTACGACCGTCTCGGACAGGAAGTTGTCGCCCACGAAGTCGCCCAGATTGCGCCCGAGCGCGTCCTTCTTCGTCGGGATGATCGCCGTGTGCGGGATCGGCAGCCCCAGCGGTCGGCGGAACAACGCGGTCACCGCGAACCAGTCGGCGAGCGCGCCGACCATCCCCGCCTCAGCCCCCGACTCCAGGTATTCGGCCCAGCCCCCCGCACCCCGGCCCTGCATCCACCGGGCGAACACGAACAGCACGACGGCCAGCACCAGGAACCCGGTGGCCACGAGCTTCATCCGCCGTACGCCCCGTCTCTTCTCCGCGTCGGAAGCGGCAGCCGGATTCACGGCCGGGGGAACGGGGGGCGCGCCCCGGGCAGACTCAGCACTCATGACGACCATGCTGACTCCCTGCCCGCCGAAGAGCCTGTTGGAGCGCCGACAAGTTCAAACTCTGCGCGACCGCAATCGCTGGACGACCGCGGTCTGCGGGAAGTCCCGCTCTGTACCAGTCGGCGCACCAGGGGACCGGGCAGTGGGCAGAATCGGTGAAACCTGGACGTGGGAGGGCTGAACAGCGTAGGAATTGCACATCGGGCGCTGAGCGGTGCCCGCTGCCGGTGCCGGACCGGCGGTGGATCGGCGGTGGCCCCCCGGACGGGACACGGCGGGGGAGTGGGCATCTTGGCGGTACCCCGGCGCTTCCTTGAGCGCGAGCGTGAACTCGCCGTCGTGAGCGCCGCGTTGGCGGCCCTGGCGGAAACGGGACGCAGTGGGCGGAAACGTCCAGGACCGGAAGGTACCGGACCGGAGCGTGCCGGGCCTGCCCGGGCTGGAGCGGGCCGGGCTGAAGTGGACCCCGCAGACGAGGCCCGCGCAGACAGGGCCCGCGCAGACGAAGCCCACACAGCGGAAGCCCGCGCAGACGAAGCCCACACAGCGGAAGCCCCCGCAGACGAGGCCCGCGCCGGAACGGACCCCGCCGCCGCCGGCGGCGGCACCGCGCGCGACCGGCTGCTCCTCGTCGACGGCAACGCGGGCCTCGGCAAGACCACCCTCCTCGGCCGCATCCGCGACGACGCGGCACAGCGCGGCCTGACCGTCCTGTCGGCCGTGGGCGGTGAGCGCGAACGCGACCGGCACTTCCACGTCGTCCGCCAACTGTTCAGGCCCATGCTGCTCAACTCCACCGAAGCCGAACGCAAGGCGCTGCTCGGCGACTGGCGCGAGGTCGTCGCCCCGGCGGTCGGCCTGGCCCCGGCCAAAGCCGGCGCGGCCCCCGACCCGCACGGCGTCCACGACGGGCTGCACTGTCTCATCGACGCCCTGTCCGCCCGCCGCGGACCGGTCGTCATGCTCGTGGACGACGCACACTGGGCCGACCGCGAGTCCCTGACCTGGCTGGAGTCCTTCGCCCGCAGCGCCGGGACCAGACCGGTCCTGGTGGTCTGCGCCCGCCGCCCCGAGGAACCGGTCGCCGAACCGGGTCTGTTCGACGCTCTCGTCCACGCGCCGCACAGCAACCACCTGGGGCTCGCCCCGCTGTCCGTGGGCGCCGTGACCAGGCTCGTCCGCGACACCCTGGGGTTGGAGGCCGGCCCCGAATTCTGCGCCCGCTGCCACGAAGTCACCGACGGCGTCCCGTTTGTGGTCGGCGAGGTCATCGCCGCGGCCCAGCGCGACGGGGTCGCCCCGACCGCCGACAGCGCCGGCCTGCTCGAAGCGCTCGCGTCCGCCGCGATCGGCCGGGGTGTGATCGACCGGCTGCGGCGGCTCGGCACCGACGCGGGCGGGCTCGCCCGTGCCGTCGCGGTCCTGGGCGCGGACGCCAGGCCGGGCCCCGCCGCGCTGCTCGCCGGAGTAGACCGGAACCGCGCGGCCACCGCCGCGGGAGTGCTCCGCGAAGCGCGCGTCCTGGCCGCCGCGGCCGACCCCGACGACACCGGACCGCTCCGCTTCCTGCACCCGACCGTGGCCACCGCCGTCTACCAGGCGGTCGCGCCCGGCCTGCTCGGCGCACTGCACGGCCGGGCCGCCCGGCTGCTGGCGGAGAAGGAAGGGGACATCCCGGCGGGGGCCGACCATCTGCACGCGGTCTACCCCGAAGGGCAGTCGTGGGTGGTCGACCTGCTGCACAAGGCCGCCGACCAGGCCGTGCGCGCCGGTGCGCCCGAAGCCGCAGCCCGGCACCTGCACCGGGCACTCCTTGAACCCCCGGCGCCCGGAGAACGGGCCGGCCTCCTCTACGAACTGGGCCTGGTCTCCTTCGTGGACGACCCGCCGACCGCGGTCGGCCACCTCCAGGACGCCCTCAAGCTCTGCGAAGCCGACGGAGACAGGGGCCTGCGCGAAGCCGTCGCCGTACGCCTGGCCAAATCCCTCGCGCACAGCGACCGCCTGCCTGAAGCGATCGCCCTGATGGACGAGGAGGTCGCCGCCAGCGGCGTCTCCCGGTCCCGGCTGCGGCTTCAGGCCGAGCAGTACCTCTGGGCGTCGTTCTGGGTCGACGACGCCCTGATCGGCCAGCGGTCCCGGCAACTCCGTACTCTCGTCGCCCACCTCAGCGGCGCGGACCGCACCGAACGCGCGCTGATGGGTATGCGCGCCTGGTACGGCGTGCTGCGCGGCGACCCCGCCGTCCACATCCTCGACTGCGCCCGCAAGGCCGCCGCCGACCCCATCGACTGGACGGACGACGACTGGGGTTTTGAGATCCCGCTCCTCACCGCCCACGCTTTCACGTACGCCGACCTGCCCGCCCAGTCCGAGGCGCTCTTCCTGGCGGGCATCGCCGACCTGGAGGCGCACGGCTGGCGCGGCTCGCACCTGTCACTCGGCTACTCCGTGCTGTCCCAGGTACGGCACCACTGCGGGCGGCTCCCCGAGGCGGAGACCGACGCCCGGCAGGCACTCGAACTCGCCGACCGGCTCGGCCCGGCCTCACCCGCCCGCTGGTTCGCGCTCAGCCAGCTCCTGCGCGTCCTGATCGCCCGCGGCAAGCTCGACGAGGCCGACGGAATCGCGGAGAAGAACACGTTCGAGGCACCCTTCCCACAGGCCTCCATCTACCCCGTCCCGCAGGCGGTGTCCGGTGAACTCCGGGTAGCCCAGGGCCGGTTCGCCGAAGCCCGCAAGGACCTGGCCGAGGCCGGGGCTGACCTCGACCGACGCCTGGCGGGCAACCCCGCCTGGTGCCTGTGGCGACCCCATCTCGCGCTCGCGCTGGCCGACACGGACGAGAACGAAGCACGCAGGGTGGCCAGGGAAGCCGTCGATCTCGCCTACCGCTTCGGCGCGCCCTCGACCCTCGGGCTCACCCTGCGGGTCCTGGGCGTCCTCACCCCGGGGGACGAAGGCCTGCGCCTGCTCGAAGAGGCGATCATGTGGCAGGAGAGCTCCCCGGGCAGGCACGAGTACGCCGTGACGCTCATCGAGTACGCCGTCGCGCTCACCCGCGCCGGGCAGGAGCCCAAGGCCCGCGGCCGGACCGCCCTGGCGGTCCGCATCGCCGACGAGTGCGGCGCGGACGGCCTGGCCGCCCGGGGCCGCGCCCTGCTGGCCGGGCACTGAAGAACGTGCAACCCCGGGTTTCCCGGATTCGCCGCATCCTGGTCAACACACACCTGTCACGGCTCAGAAAGCGCCGTGTCACACAGTTTCTGACGGACCGTCTGCCGGACAGGGCGATGACCGACGGTGGCACCGGGCTCAAGGAGGCTTTCATGGCCGAGATCCAGAACGCCGGCCTGACCCGCCCGGCGTGCTGCCGGACGGGACCGCCGCCGCCGCCGACGGATCGTCAGGGGCGTTCCCGGCTCTGCCTGTTCCGCCGGTTCAGGCCAAGGCCCAGAATGACGGGGCCGGCGATCCCGGCGAGCGTGGCGAGCCCGGGCAGGACCAGGCCGACGACGGAGTTCTGCGCGTCCCGCCAGCCCCCGTCGGTCAGCCGGAACAGTCCGAGACCGGCGGCGACCACACCAAGAAGACCGATGACTGCGTACCAGATCCGCGGATCGGCGGGCTTCGCGCCCGAACCGTGGTGCTCGACATCGGCCGCGCCGGGCAGCCCGCCGGGCCGCGGTGCGGCGGCCTCCGTCACCGCGGCCCCGGTCACAGCAACTCCTGTCACCGCGCGCCGCGCACGGGCCGGGCGCGGCACGGCGACCCTCGGCGCCGCGGCGGCCGGGTTCTCAACCGGGCGCCGCGACCCGGCCCCGCGCGGTGCCGTGACCGTCCCGGCGGCGTCCCCTGCGGGCTTGCTGAAGACGACTGGTTCCGCGTCGGGTCCGTCAATCCGTGGTCTCGCAGGGACAATCTGGGTCTCGGCCGCGGCTTTGGCCGCCGCAGCGTTTTCATCGGCCGTACGGATTACATCCGCGCCGGCGCGGGCCCGCACGGGCGCTTCGACCTCGACCGTACGGACCGCGTCCGGGTCGGCCTGGCCGGGAGCGGCGGCCGCGGCGGGCTCCGCGAACGCCGCGGGCTCCGACTCGGGGCTGCTGATCGGCTCCGCCTCCGACTGCCGGACGGGCCTGCTGCGCAGCAGCTCACCGGCCCGCACCGCCGCGGCGGCGACCATGGCGCGCACAGGGGCGGGCAGCCACGACTCCGCGGCAGCCTCCTGAGCTGTCCCGTCGAGTCCGGTACGGGCCTCCCGCAGGAGGCCCGGGAGGTCGTCCGCGGCAGGCCGCCGCCCGGGCGCGGGGGACAGGCAGGCCGCGACCACGTCGCGCAGCGGGTCGGGCAGGCCGTCCAGGACGGAGCCGTGCGCGGACGGTGTGCACCCGGCGGCGAAGCACAGCACTCCGGCGAAGGCTGACACGTCAGCTGCGGCGGTAGCACCGGACGCCGTTTCCGGCGCCGGCCGCACCGGTGTGTCCCCGGGGACCCCGGCAGCGCCCGCCAGTGCTCCGGACAGGCCGAAGCCGGCGACCCGGGGGCCGTCGGGCGTGAGCAGCACCTGCGCGGGGCGCAGATCGCCGTGGACGACGCCGGCGGCGTGGATCGCCGACAGCGCCCCGGCCAGTCCCACAGCCAGGGCGTTCAGGGTGGACTCCGGCAGCGGTCCGTGTTCCCGTACGGCGTCCTGAAGTGTCGTCGAAGAGGTGAACTCCGAAGCCAGCCACAGCGGGGTTCCGGCCGTCCCGGCGCCGAGCAGCGCCGCGACACGGGGTCCCCGTACGGCCTCCGCGGCCTTGACCCCGGCCGCCAGGCGCTCCCGGAACTTCTTGTCGGACGCCAGGTCGGGGCTGATCAGTGTCACCGCGACGGCCTTCCGCTCCGGGGACGGGGAGCGACCCAGGAACACGGTTCCCAGCGTTTCCCGCCCCAGCCGGGCGTGCAGGCGGTAGCCGCCCACGACCCCCGGATCGCCGGGCTTCAGAGTCTCCATCAGCGGTGCCCCTCGACATCGTGCGTGCGGGCCCGCCGGGCAGGCCGGACCGCGTGCCGCATTCGCTCGTGAAATCCCAGGCCGGACCTGCTGCCCCGGGTCCGCGCGCAGCCTACCCGCCCGGTGGCCGGCCCCGTGGGACGCGAGCGGACGGTACGCCTTCCGCGACACGTTCGGGGGCTCAACCGCCAGCCGGTTTGACGAACGGTGTCCGGAGCGACACTGTCTGTCACGTACGCGATCAGCGGAGGTATCAGAACATGTCGGACGAGAGCACGCGAACCGCCGCACCGGACCAGGTCCGGGCGAGCTGGGACGAATGGGAGCAACTGCGGGAAGCCCTCGCACAGCTCCAGCGTCAGGTCATCGAGGCGACAGCCCCGGAGCCGACGAGCACGTACCACGGAGCCGGCCGGTCGATCCTGGACGGTTCGAACTCGTCCTGGTGACGGTGACTGGATCGCTGCCCCACCGGCATGCCGATCCTTGAACGACAGCAGGGGCCCGCCGAACCGGCGGGCCCCTGCTGGTTTTCCCGGCTGTTCGATGGACTGGTGACTGCTCCCGGTCCGCGCGCGATGTGGACTTCGGGGACACGATGAAGCAGTACGCGGCTCCGGGCGTGCCCGTGTACGTGGTCATCGACCGGAAGGAGTCCGAACGCAGGATCCACGTGTACTCCGAACCGGATCAGGGCGGCCGGGTGTACATCTCCGAGAAGGTGACACCCATCGGCAAACCCGTGGACCTTAAGGCCGTCGTAGGGGGTCGCCGGGTGCCGGTGGTGCGGTTCCCTCCCGTCGACCGTGAACCGCGCCTCCGGGTCGAAGGCCACCAGATCGGCGGTGCGGCCCACTGTGACCGCGCCCTCGCGCGGCAGGTCCGCGAGCTTCGCCGGGGCCGCCGACATCCAGCCCGTGACGTCGGACAGCGTGAACCCGCGCCGCCGCGCCTGACTCCACATCAGCGGCAGGCCGGCCTGGAGCGGGGAGATCCCGCCCCGGGCCTCGGCGGAGTCGCCGGAGTCCAGGCGCTTGAGTCCGGGCGCGCACGGCGAGTGGTCGGACACCACGCAGTCGATGACCCCGTCGGCCAGCCCCTGCCACAGGGCCTCCCGGCCGGCCTCGTCGCGGATCGGCGGGCAGCACGTGAAGCGGGTGTCCCCGTCCGCCACCTGACCGGCACTCAGGCAGAGGCAGTGCGGACACGTCCCGGCTGTAATCCGTACGCCGTCCTTCTTGGCTTGGGCGATCAACGGCAGCGCGGCGGCCGAACCCACGTGCGGGATGTGCACCCGGATCTTCGCCTTCCGGGCCAGCTCGATCACCGCGGCGACGGCCCGGGTCTCCGCCCCGGGCGGGCGGGAGGTCAGGAAGTCGCCGTACGCCCGGCCTGTCGTCCCGGTGACCAGCTCCGGGTCCTCGGCGTGGACGAGCAGCAGACCGTTGAACATCTTCAGCACGTCTGCCGCCTCGCGTAGGTCGTCCCCACCGACACCATGCGCGGCACGGTGTACGCGTTCGCCAGACAGCGGCCGTTCACCTCCATCGAGGGATTCGCCCCCGACCTCTCCCGGCACTTCGGGGAGACGGTCGGCCCGGTGGACGAAGGGGAGGTCTATCACGCGGCTGACCGACCGTACGGCCTCATCGAAGGGACGGTCCTGCGGTCGGAATCCCCGGTGGCGCATACGGACATTCCGTGGTGGGGGGGGTCCCCGCGGCGCTCATTCACTCCATCGGCTCATCAGCGGTTGGTCCTGTCCGCCGGGGGCCCTTAGGAAGGAACACGTCTGGATGTCCCCGCTTCTGAAAGGCTCGACCGTGAATCCCAGGACCAAGCCCAGCCGTACGCGCGACATTTCCGGCAGCAACCGCACGCTGCGTACGGCAGGGACGGCTTTCCTCGGCGCCGTGCTGCTGACGGCGGGCGCCGCCGTACCCGCCGTCGCAGCCACCCCCGCGGCACCGGCCCCGGCGCAGACGACCGAACTCTCGGTCGAGTCGGGCAGCTCCACCTTCAGCCTCAGTGACTACGCGGTGAAGACCCTCGCCAAAGCGGGTGTCACGTTCGCGGCGGTGAGCCCGGCCGAAGCCGACGGGACCCGCGTCACCGGACCGGTCGTCGCCGGCCGCGTCACCCTCGACCCGGCGACCCGCGGCGGCCTGCTGACGTACGGCGACGGCGGCTTCCGCTTCACCCAGAAGAAGACCGGCAAGAGCATCGAGTTCACCAAGGGCAGCGCCGACCTGGCGACGGGCGTGTCCAGCGCCGCCGTCGACGGCCAGGCCAAGAACCGGATCCCGTTCCTCTCGTCCAAGGCCGGACTGCCGGACATCAAGGTGGACCTGCCCGAGGTCAAGCAGGACGCAGCCAGGGCCGAGCTGACCGGGCCCGGGGCGGTGGCCCTCAACCAGACGTTCGGCGCCGCGTTGTTCACCAGCGGCGTCGAGTTCTTCAAGACGTCCACCAAACTGCGGGTGAAGCCGGTGGACCCGCCGGTCCCGGTGCCGCCGCTGCCGGGCGTCCCCGCGCTGCCGGTAGCGGTCCCGGCCGTGCCCACCGTGCCGGGTGTCCCCGCGGTGCCGCCGCTGCCGGGTGTCCCGAAGCCCGCCCTGCCGGGTGTCCCGAAGCCCGCCCTGCCGGTCCCGTGCGCTCCGGCTGTGCCGGCGGTCCCGGGCGTCCCGGCCGTGCCGGGTGTCCCGAAGCCCGACCTGCCGGTAGCGGTTCCCCCGCTGCCCGGCATGCCCCCGCTGCCCGGCGTCCCGGCCGTGCCCGGTGTCCCGAAGCCCGACCTGCCGGTAGCGGTTCCCCCGCTGCCCGGCATGCCCCCGCTGCCCGGCGTCCCGGCCGTGCCCGGAGTCCCGAAGCCCGACCTGCCGGGCATGCCCGCCCTGCCGGTCCCGTGCGTCCCGGCGGTCCCGGGCGTCCCGGCGGTCCCGGCGGTCCCGGGCGTCCCGGCGGTCCCGGGTCTGCCCGTTCCGGCCGTTCCCGCGGTCCCGGCTGTCCCGGCGGTTCCGGCGGTTCCGGCGGTTCCGGGTCTGCCCGTTCCCGCGGTGCCCGCCGTTCCCGCGGTCCCGGCTGTCCCGGGTCTGCCCGTTCCGGCCGTTCCGGCCGTGCCCGCAGTGCCCGCGGTCCCGGCGGTGCCCGCGATGCCCGCAGTGCCTGGCGTCCCCCCGCTCCCCATGGCAGGGATGTAACAGAACACAGCCGTAAGGACGCCGGACGGGCGCCCGCCCCCCCCCCCCCGGGGGGGGGGGGGGGGGGGGGGCCCCGGCGGGGGGGGGGGGGGCCCGCCCCCCCCCCCCCCCCCCGCCCCGGGGGCCCCCCCCCCCCCGGCCGACCCCCCCCCCCCCGTGGCTTTTCTCAAAAACCCAAAACCCTCCGGGCCGCGCGCCCCCCCCCCCCCCCCCGGGGGGGGGGCGGGCGCCCGTCCGGTGCCCGGCGCGGTGGACGGGATTCCCGGAAACGCCCGACCGCGGCCGTACGGGGGCACGCCCGGTCACGGTCCGGACAGCAGACGCCCACCTTGCGCGCCCGTGCCATTTCGGCAACTCTGAGGTCATTGCCCCGGTACGGGGTGGTGCCCCGGCCGGGCGGACCGCCACGAGCGGTGGACACACCCGGGACAGCCGGGGGCGAAGTGGTGATTGTGGCTGGATGTGCGCGGCGCGACTCGGAACCCGTGATGCAGCTCACGGTTTATCCACGAGGAGGGAGGCGGCTTCCGGCGCCTCCGCCGAGCCTGGTAATCGTACTGGTGCACACATGTCACTTGGCCGAAGCCGCCCGGACACGATCCGGGCGGGCGTCGGAGCACGAGCCGAGAAGTTAGAGGGACCCAGCCATGAGCGAGGACTCGGTAGTACTGCAGTACAAGGGCGAGGAGAACGCCTACCCGCTCGTCGAGGGCACGATCGGCGACACCGCCGTCGACATCGCCAAACTGCGCCCCCAGACGGGCCTGGTGACCTACGACGTAGGGTTCGCCAACACCGCGGCGTGTAAATCGGCGATCACCTTCCTCGACGGAGAGGAGGGGATCCTCCGCTACCGCGGCTACCCGATCGAACAGCTCGCGGAGCACGGATCCTTCCTCGAGACGGCCTTCCTGCTGATCGAAGGCAGCCTGCCCACCGCGGCCGAGCTGGACGTCTTCCGCGACGAGATCACCCAGCACACCCTCCTGCACGAGGACGTCAAGCGGTTCTACGACGGTTTCCCGCGGGACGCGCACCCGATGGCGATGCTGTCGTCGGTCGTCTCCGCGCTGTCCACGTTCTACCAGGACAGCCACAACCCGTTCGACGAGCGCCAGGTGCGCCTGTCCACGATCCGGCTGCTCGCCAAGCTGCCGACGATCGCGGCCTACGCGTACAAGAAGTCCGTCGGCCAGCCGCTCCTGTACCCGGACAACTCCCTGGGCTACGTGGAGAACTTCCTGCGCATGACGTTCTCGGTCCCCGCCGAGGGCTACAAGGCCGACCCGGTCGTCGTCGACGCGCTCGACAAGCTGCTCATCCTGCACGCGGACCACGAGCAGAACTGCTCCACGTCCACCGTGCGCCTGGTCGGCTCGTCGCAGGCGAACCTGTTCGCCTCCATCTCCGCCGGCATCAACGCGCTGTGGGGCCCGCTGCACGGCGGCGCCAACCAGCAGGTCCTGGAGATGCTGGAGCAGATCCAGGCCGACGGCGGCGACATCGACGCCTTCATCGAGAAGGTGAAGAACAAGGAGGACGGCGTCCGCCTGATGGGCTTCGGCCACCGGGTCTACAAGAACCGCGACCCGCGCGCCACCATCATCAAGAAGCACGCCGACGAGGTCCTCTCCCGCATGGGCAAGAAGGACGAACTGCTCGACCTGGCCATGGAACTGGAGGAGAAGGCGCTCTCGGACGACTACTTCGTCTCGCGCAAGCTCTACCCGAACGTCGACTTCTACACCGGTCTCATCTACCGGGCGATGGGCTTCCCGACGGAGATGTTCACCGTCCTGTTCGCCCTCGGCCGCCTCCCGGGCTGGATCGCCCACTGGCGCGAGATGATGAACGACCCGGCCACGAAGATCGGCCGTCCGCGCCAGGTCTACACCGGCAGCGACACCCGCGACTACGTGCCGGTCGGCAAGCGCTGACCGCTGGCCACACCGCCTGGACGCTCAGGCGCCTGGTGACCGCTCCGCGAGCCGGTCACTGCGACGTCAAAGCCCTCGCCCTGCCGGGCGGGGGCTTTTGTCGTCCGGGGTGCCCGCGGCGGCGTACGGCACCGTGGAGCCGCCGGAAGGCCCACGGGGCGGCACGCCCGAAGGCGCCCGCCCCGCGGACCCGGATTCCGCGGAAGTCCCCTACTTCTTCGGCTCCAGCTTCGTCGCCACCAGAACCGTGCCGGCGGACCCGCCCGGTGAGGCCGGGGCGTACGGGTTCTCCTTCGACGGCCACCCCACCACGTCCCTCGTGCTGTACTGCGCCCACGAGACGTTGTTGAACAGCGGGATCGCCGGCACCTGTTCGGCCACGATCTCCTGCAGCCCGTCAGCCGCCTGCTGCTGCACGGCCTTGTCGTCGGAGGTCATGTACTGCTGGAGGAACTGGTCGGTCTTCGCGTCCTTCCAGCGGATCACGTTGGCCACCGCCGGCTTGCCGACGGGCTGGTACATATAACCGGCCATCAGGTTCTGGTAGATGTCGAACGGCGTATAAGTGTTCGCCTGCGAACCGCACAGCGTCGCGTCGAACTGGCCGGTCATCTGCGCGCCGATCCACTGCGGCAGGGTGCCGCCCTCAACCTTCACCGAGATCCCGAGCGGCTTCAGCTGCTCGGTCATCAGCTGATACATCGTCATGATGTCGGTGAACGACGTGGGCGCGCTCAGCGTCATCTCGAACTTCCTGCCGTCCGGACCGACCAGGACGCCGTCCGGTCCGGGCTTGTAACCGGCCTGCGCCATCAGCTCCTTGGCCTTGGCCAGGTCCTGGGTGAGCTCGACGCCCTTGTACTTGGCCGAGACGTACTTGTCGTGCTGCGGCAGCACCAGCCCGCCGGGGTTCAGGTTGGGCGGCTGCTGCCCCTGCTCGGCCACCGTCGTCAGCGTTTTGCGGTCCAGGGCCAGGCTGATGGCCTTGCGGACTCCGGGCTTCTGGTACTGCGGCTTCGTCAGGTTCATGCACAGGAACGCCGGGCGTACCGCCGGGTTCCAGTACTTGTTGTTCGCCTTGTCCGCGGCCACGTACTCCTGCTCGATGTTGTTGACGAAGTTGCCCGTCCACTGCACCTGACCCTGCTTGAGCGCCAGGTTGACGTTGGTGTTGGAGTTGTACGTCTGGTAGCGCACCCCGCCGATCTTCGGCAGGCCCGGCTGCCAGTACTTCGGGTTCTTCTTCAGCAGGTAACCCTGCGCGCTGAACGACGCCGGGTCGAGCATGAACGGCCCGGTGCCCACCGGGTTTTCGAACGCGAAGGTCGCCGGGTCCTTGTCTTCCCAGAGGTGCTTGGGCACGATCAGCGTGTTGCCGATGTGCGGCTGCATCCAGAAGCCGGGCACCGGGAAGTCGACCCTGACCTTGTCAGGCGCGACGACCGAGGCGCCCTTCAGCGCCAGGCCGTTGGTGTTGATCGTCGGGTGGTCCTTGACCATATTGAACGTGAACGCAACGTCCTCGGCCGTGAACGGCTGACCGTCGGTCCAGGTGACCCCCGTCCGCAGGGTCATCGTCATGGACAGGCCGTCCGGCGCGAACTCCCAGGACTTCGCCAGCCACGGAGTGATCTGGTCGTCCTTGAGCGGGTTCGTGATGAACAACGGCTCGTTCATCAGCGAGGCGCCGCCGACCAGTTGCGCGGGCCCCTGGGTGTTGTACGGGTTGAAGTTCTTCGTCGTGATCGGGCCGTACGGTGTCGTGGACGACGTGATGATCACCCCGTCGGCGTTCTTCGGCGGAGCCGCCTTGGTGTTGCCGCCGTCACTGCACGCTGTCGCGGTCAGGGCCAGGGCCGTCAGGCCGATGGCGGCCTTCGCCAGTCTGTTCCGTGGGATCGTGCGCACGGGTGTCACCGCCGTCCGGGGTCGGAGTCGTCTGAGTCTGCTGAAGTCGGGGCCGTGCTGTGGCGCTCCGGAGCCGGAACGGGCTCCGGAGCACCGGGGGTCGCGGGTCGTACGTCGTCGCTGTGCAGCCAGCAGGCCGCCCAGTGCCCGTCCCCGGCCGGGAACGGCGGGGGGACCTTCTCGGCGCACACCGCCATGGCGTGCGGGCAGCGCGGGTGGAAGCGGCAGCCGGACGGCGGGTCGGCGAGGTCCGGCATCTCACCCAGACGTCCGGCCCGCGGGTCGATTCCGTCGCGCCGGTCAGGGTCGGGCGCGGAGTCGATGAGGAGTTGTGTGTACGGGTGCGCTGGATTCTGCGTGACCTCTTCCGCCGGTCCGCCCTCGACCAGCCGGCCCGCGTACATCACCTGGACGCTGTCGGCGAAGTAACGCGCTGACGCGATGTCATGGGTGATGTAGAGCAGGGCGATCCGCTCGTCGTGACCCAGCTTCCTGAGCAGGTTCAGGACGCCGAGCCGGATCGAGACGTCCAGCATCGAAACCGGTTCGTCGGCCAGCAGGACGTCCGGCCGCACCGCGAGCGCGCGGGCGATCGAGACGCGCTGCCGCTGCCCGCCGGACAGTTCGTGCGGCTTCTTGGCGGCGAACTGTTCGGCGGGCGTGAGGCTGACCCGCTCGAGCAGCCTGATGACCTCGGCGCGCAGTTCCGCCTTGGACATCTTCGGCCGGTGCAGCACCAGCGGCCGGGCCAGGTGGTGTTCGACGCTGTGGATCGGGTTCAGCGAGGCGAACGGGTCCTGGAAGATCATCTGAACCCGGGTCAGGTAGTCCCGCAACCTCAGCTTCGTCGCGTCCGCACCGTCGAGCAGGATCCGCCCGCCGCTCGGCTCGTCGATCCGGGCCAGGACCTTGGCGATCGTCGACTTGCCGGATCCTGACTCGCCGACCACCGCGACGATCTTCCCGCGCTCCAGGTCCAGGGACACGTCGCAGGCCGCGTGAACTACCCGACGTCCGGTCATGAACCCTGAGCGCCCACGCCGGCGCACCGGGAAGTGCTTGGTCAGACCGCTTACGGAAAGGATCGGGACACCGGCCCCGTCCGGCAGCTGCGCCGCCGGAGCGCCGGCGATGGTCTCGCTGGTCATCGAACCCCCTTCGGGGAGGTGTACTCGGGGTCGTGCAGGTGGCAGGCGGAAGTACGCACGTGCGCGCTGTCCCCGGGCGGTCGCAGCAGCTTCGGTGCGACCTTCGCGCAGGGCTCGAAGGCGTACGGGCAGCGCGGCGCGAACGAACAGCCCGACGGCAGGTCCCGCAGGTCCGGCGGATTGCCGGGGATCCCGGTCAGCTCCCGGCGCGGCCCGCGCAGCGGCGGGAACGAACCGACCAGACCCTGCGTGTACGGGTGCGTCGGATCGTGGTAGATCTGCGCCGCCGGGGCCTCCTCCACCACCCGCCCCGCGTACATGATCGCGATCCGGTCGGCGATCTCCAGGAGCAGCGACAGGTCGTGCGTGATGAAGATGACCGCGAAGCCGAACTCCTCACGGAGTCTGATCAGTTCGGCCAGCACCTCACGCTGCACCACCACATCGAGCGCGGTGGTCGGCTCGTCCATGATGAGGATCTCGGGGTCGAGCGCGAGCGCCATCGCGATCATCACGCGCTGCCGCATGCCGCCGGACAGTTCGTGCGGGAACGCGGTCATCCGGCCCGCCGGGACACCGACGGTCTCCAGCAGCCTGGCCGTACGCGACCGGCACTCCTCCCGGGTGATCCCGGGCCGGTGCGCCCGCAGCGTGTCGGCGATCTGCGCGTAGACGTCCCGTACCGGATTGAGCGCGTTCATCGCGCTCTGGAACACGATCGCGATCTCCTCCCAGCGGAAGGCGCGCAACTGCCGGTCGTCCATGCCCAGGACGTCGATGGAGCCGCGGACGGCGTCCTGCGAAGTCCCGTCAGGAGTACGGCCGGACCACTTCCGCCGGAGGCTGCCCGCCGCCGGCTTCTGACGGGAGTTCAGGCGCGAACCGGGCCGCGGGTGGTAGACCACCTCGCCCGCGACGATCTCACCCGGCGGCTTCAGCAGCCGGGTGACCGCGTGCGCCAGCGTCGACTTGCCCGAACCCGACTCACCGGCCAGCCCCAGGGTCTCCGAGCGGTGCAGCGTCAGATCGATCCGGTCGACCGCGTGCACCGCCCTGGGGCCTTCTCCGTAGTCCACCGTGAGACCGCGTATTTCCAGGAGCTTCTCCCGTACGGCGTCGGTCTTCGGGGTTGCTTCTTCCGCGATGGCCGTCATGACGTCTCCTGCAGGGGGTGCTCGCGGCGGCTGAGGACCGGCTTCTTCTTTTTCTTCCGCCCGCCGGCCAGGCGGGGGTTGAGGATCTCGTCCGCGCCGAAGTTGATCAGGGACAGGCTCGCGCCGACCAGGGCGATGCACGCGCCAGGCGGCACGTACCACCACCACGCGTTGGAACTGAAGGCCTGGTTGGTCTGCGCCCAGAACAGCGTGGTGCCCCACGTCCACGTGTTGACGTCGCCCAGACCCAGGTAGGACAGGCTCGCCTCGGCGAGGATCGCGAACACGAACGTCAGCAGGAATCCGGAGATGATGATCGGGCCGAGGTTCGGCACGATCTCCACCAGCACCACCCGCCACGGGCGTTCGCCCACAGCCTTGGCAGCCTTGATGTAGTCGCGGCTGCGCAGCGACATGGTCTGCGCGCGCAGGATCCGGGCGCCGAACGCCCAGCCGGTGACGCTCAGCACCAGCGCGATGGCCACCCAGCCGTTCTCCTTGAACATCTGAGTGTTCTTCAGATAGCCGGTGAGCACGATCGTCAGCGGCAGTGCGGGGATGACGAGGAAGATGTTGGTCGTCATCGACAGGACTTCGTCGACGAACCCGCCGATGTAGCCGGCCGTGACACCGACGAGCACGGCCAGCACCGTGGCCGCGACCGCCGACACCAGGCCGACCAGCATCGACGCGCGGGCCCCGACGAGAACCTGGGAGAAGACGTCCTGGCCGGTGCTGGTAGTGCCCAACCAGTGTTCGGAGGACGGGTGTTGCAGTAGTTGCCCGGGGAGCGTGTTGTTGTGGCCCGGGTCCTGCGGCGCGATCCACGGGCCGATGAACGCCAGGAGCACGAACGTCCCGAAGATGACGATGCCCAGCAGGGCCTTGCCTGACTTGAGGACCGGCACGCCCTTGCGGCGGCCGGCGGCGACGGGCGCCGCCCCGGCCGCGGTGCTGCTCGCGTTGGTGGTTGCTGACATCAGGTCAGCCCTCCTGCCTGATGCGGGGGTCCAGGAGCACGTAGCACAGGTCCACGATGAAGTTGGCGATCAGGACCATCATCGTGATGACCAGGAAGATGCCCTGCATCAGCGGATAGTCGTTGCTCAGTACGGAGCTGAACAGCAGCATGCCGATGCCGGGGTAGGAGAAGACCTGTTCGGTGACCACCGCGCCGGAGACGATGAAGCCGAGCGACATCGCGAACCCGGCCACGTTCGGCAGGATCGCGTTGCGGGCCGCGTAGGCCAGCATCACCCGGCGCTGCCGCAGCCCCTTGGCTTCGGCGACCAGGACGTAGTCCTCCGAGATGGTGGTCATCATCATGTTGCGCATCCCGAGCACCCAGCCGGCGATCGAGCTGACGATGATCGTCAGTGCGGGGAGTACCGAGTGGCTGACGGCGCTTGAGATGAAGTCGGCGCTCCAGGTGGGCACCAGCCCCTGCCGGTAGCCGCCGGACAGCGGGAACCAGCCCAGTTCAGCGCCGAACACGGTGAGGGAGACCAGGGCGATCCAGAAGTACGGCACGGCGGACAGGAACGTGGTCACCGGCAGCAGGGCGTCGAGCCGGGTGCCGTGCTTCCAGGCCGCCAGGACGCCGATCAGCGTGCCGACGAAGAAACTGATCACGGTGGCGACACCGATCAGCGTGACGGTCCACCACAGGCCCTGGCCGAGGACCTCCCCGACCTTCCCGGGGAAGTACGAGACGGAGATGCCCAGGTCGCCGTTCAGCAGGTCCTTCCAGTACGTGCCGTACTGGGAGATCAGACTCGCGTCCGAAACGCCGAACTGCTTGCGGATGGACGCGATCTGCTCCGGCGTCACTTGGCCGCTCAGTCGCCTGAGCACGGTGCTCTCGGGGCTGCCGGGCATCATCCGGGGGATGAGGAAGTTGAGGGTGATCGCAGCCCATGCGGTCACCAGATAGAAGAAGACGCGCCTGATCAGGAAGCGCACTTATCGTCACCTGACCTTTGCAGGTACGGGGCCCAACCGGGCGTGGGGTCCGCGCGAGGGCATACGCCGTCGTGGGGTCGGCAACGCGGGGAAGGGGGGAACGGGAGCGGTGCGGGAGCGTGACGCTGGCAAGGCCGGCAGGTGCGGGATCGCCGCAGGGGCCGGGCTGTTGCGGGTGCGTTCCGAGCTGTTCGGGTGCTGCGTGGTGCAGGAACCGTGCTCTGTGGAGCCGTGTGTGGGGCAGTGCTGACAAAGCCGTGCGGACCGCGTTCGTACGGGATGTGCTGGCCGAGCTGTCTGCTTACACGTGCTGGTGCGGGAGACTGTACGAGCCCGACCGGGAGATCGGTAGTTTTGTAACCTGAACGTGATCTACCGCATAGCGGGCGTCCCGGAGTAAAGACTTGAACAGGTGACCCCGGGTGACGACATGCGTGACCGCCCTGTGGCGCAAGGGGTGTGACGGTGCGTCACGCGGTCCGGGGCGAGCTGTCAGCGAGCCCGTGGCGACCGGTCGGGAAGAAGGCGCCGTCCGGTTTTCGGTGTCCGTCGCTCCGCGAAGCCGTGCCCTGCCGTGTTCGTTCGTCCCGCACGGACACGTCCGGTCATCGCCGCCGCCGCGCGTCCGGACTCGGTCCGGGTCAGCTGCGCGGTCCCGTGCCCGTCGCCGCGTCGAGGACGTAGAGGTGCCGGTCCGCGCAACCGGTGTACAGCAGACCGTCGGCTACGACCGGTGACGTCACCCGGCCGCCCGCGGTGAACCTCCAGCGCTCCTGGCCCGACGCGGCCGCGACGGCCATCACCAGACCCGCGCTGTTGCCCGCGTACACCGTCGCCTGCGGCCCCGTCCCGGACAGCACCGGGGAAGTGACCCAGCCCTCACTGGCGAACCGCCAGCGCAGCTGCTGCGAGCCCACGTCGACCGCGTACAGGCAGCCGTCGCCGCTGCCGAAGTACGACACCGCGCCGTCGGTCACCGGCTGGGCCACCGGGCCGCCCGCCTGGAACCAGCCGCGCAGCGTGCCCGCCGCGGCGTCGAGCAGGTAGAGGTAGTGGTCGGTGCCGCCGACGTGCACGACACCGTCGCGCACGGTCGGCGCGGACACCCAGCCCCCGGTGCTGAACCGCCAGCGGCACCAGCCGTTGACGGCCTCGACCGCGTACACGCAGCGGTCGCTGGAGCCGAAGTAGACCGTGCCGCCCTCGACCGCGGCCACCGTCGGCCAGCCGCCGGTCGCGAACCGCCACCGCAGCCGCCCGGTCGCCGCGTCCACCGCGTACAGCGCCTGGTCGCTGGAGCCGAAGTACACCGTGCCCCCGTGGGCCACCGGCGCGGCCACCACGTCGCCGTTCGCCGGGAAGCTCCACTTCCACTGCCGGGTGGCCAGGTCCAGCGCGTAGACGTTCTGGTCCTGGCTGCTCAGGAACATCAGCTCGCCGTCCACAGCCGGCGCCGTGGACCAGCCGTTGGAGTCGAACCGCCAGTCGCGGGTGCCCAGGTGCAGGGTGTGCAGCGCGTTGTCGCCGCTGTGCACGTGCACGCGCGCGGAAGCGCCGTGCCCGGCGAGCACGGGCGGCTGGAGGATCTCCGCCGTCGCGGGGAACCGCCACACCGGAGCCTGGAGGCCGCCCGTGGGGGTGCGCGGCGGCGTCGGGTGCTGGCGCGGGAAGTCCACCGCCTGGACCGCCGGTTCGCCGTACCCCTGCCGGGCGGCGCCCGGTGTCGCCCGCGGTGCCGGGGCACCCTGCTGCGCGACGCGCTGGGCGACCGCCGGGTTCGCGCCCTGCGGCGGACCGTCCGGCCGGGCCGGCGACGGGTCGTGCGGGCGCGGGGCCGGGACCTGGTCGTGGCGGTGGTTGGTCGGCGGCACGACCGGCGCGGGCGGGGCCGAGCCGTGCGGGCGCCGGTTGCGCACCTCGCCCGGCAGTTTGCCCATCCCGTCGTCGATGCCCTGGCCCGCGTCGGGGTCGGGCCTGGACGCGCTGGGGTCGGGTTCGGGCACGGGGGGGGTCGGTGGCCCGGGAGCCGGGCGGTACTCCTGTTCGAAGCGCTCCACCATGGCCCTGGCCCGCAGCGTCAGTCTGCTCATGCCGTCGCTGAAGCCCTCGGCGTCCAGGACGGGCCCGAGCCGGTTCAGCAGTTCGGTGGGCGTGGGCCGGTGCTCGCCCGCGCGCTGCATGCATGAGTCGATCAGCGCCCGCAGTTCCTGTGGCAGCCCGGTCAGCTCCGGGGAGCCGGTCACCAGGCGAAGGAGTGCTTCGGCGGGCTTGCGGTCGGGGTACGGCGAATGCCCGGTCGCCGCGTAGACCAGCGTCGAGCCGAGGGAGAACATGTCGGACGCCGGAGTGATCTCCCGGACGCCCTGCGCCTGCTCGGGCGACATGTACGCGGGCGTGCCCACCGCGACACCGGTCATGGTGAGCGAGCCGAAGTCGGCGGCCCGGGAGATGCCGAAGTCGATGACCTTGGGACCGTCGGTGGCGACCAATACGTTGGACGGCTTGAGGTCGCGGTGCACCAGCCCGGCGGCGTGCACGGACTCCAGCGCCTCGGCGATACCGGCGGCCAGCCAGCGCACGGCGGCCGGGGGCAGCGGGCCGCACTCGCGGACCACCATCTCCAGCGAGGGCGCGGGGACGTACGCGGTCGCCAGCCACGGCACCGCGCCGTCCGGGTCGGCGTTGACGACGGCGGCGGTGAACACACCGCTGACCCGGCGGGCCGCGGCGACCTCCTGCGCGAAGCGCGCGCGGAAACCCGGGTCACCGCCCAGTTCGCTGCGGATGGTCTTGATCGCGTACAACCGGCCGGACGGGGAACGGCCGAGGAAGATACGGCCCATGCCGCCGGCGCCGAGCCGCGTCAGGACCGTGTACGGCCCGATGCGGTTCGGATCGTTCCGCCCCAGCGGATCGCCCGGCCAACCGTGTTCGGTCACGTTCCCCCCGAAGTAACCCCGCCCGTGCCCTGTGCTCCCGCCGGGCCTTCTCCACAGGGCGGAGAAGAACCCTGAAGATGCTCTCCGGCCGCAGAGGGTTTTCCTCCCGCCGGCGGGCTCTGAAGCCCGTGGTCGCAGCGTATCGGCAGGTCGATACGGCCGCTCATGCCGTATCCCGCCCGGCTGTACGGGATCGGCACCGTCCGCAGTGGAGCGGGGACGGCCCAGGCAGGTGACACAACGCCATAAACAGTACAAGAAGTGCCTGTGGCGCGGCAGTCACCGTCCGGAGTCCACTGACGCTTCCCCTGCTCCCGGACGGTGCCACCTCTAGGAGGGTAGTGCGTGGGGTGTCGACCCGTCTGAGGGAAACCCCGACGATCGTGTACGGAGTCCGGCCGCGTGGCTTCGCGGAGCGACAGGGCGGTCTTCGCGGAGCGAATCAGACAGGGCGCAGTGCAGGCGGAGCCCGGAGGCGTTCGTGCGGAACGGCCGAAGGGCACAGGGCAGTCTCCGCGGAGCGAAATCAGACAGGGCGGACGGAGTCGATGCGCCGCGACGCGCACCGGCTCCGCCCATGGACCCGGGTGGTGTGCAGGCGTGAGCCGTCCGGCGCACACCGGGGCGATATGCGCGGGATGTAATGATGTGTCGGCTATATACGCAACAGTGCGAGCCGGACGGGATCAGGCGGGCGCGGCGGCGGGAGCCAGCCGGTGAGCACGCGCCACGAGCGGCCGGTGGATGATGAGCGGCCCCGGCGGCGGTGCCGCAACAGGACCAGGACCAGGCCGAGCAGGAGGCCGCCGAGGAGGCCGGCCAGGGCGGAGGGGGCGGGCGCGGGGACGCAGCAGCGGTCCTGCCCGCCGGGGGAACTGTGGCCGTCGTCCAGCACGGCGGCGACGAGGGACAGCACCGGGACGGCCGCACGCCCGGCGGCGGCTGACGCCACGGAACCTGCGGCCCGCACGCCGGCGGCGGAGGCCGGCCGTACGGAATCACCGTCCGGGACCCGGGCGTGGCCCACGGTGTACATGCCGAACGTGCCGAGCAGCAGGGCGATGAGCAGTACGAGCCGGGCGGCACCCACCCGCCGGGGCCGCGCGGGGAGCCGGGCGGAACCGTCCATCCGCCCACCTCCGCCCGGCCGCCGTCGCTGTCGTCACTGTATGACAGGAGCAACGGCCGGGGGAGGACCGGTGGTTCCCGGAGGCGGCCGGGGTGTGGCCCGCCGGGGACCCGGAGGTCAGCCGTTCTGGTGCAGCGCGGCGTTCAGGCCGCCCCAGGAACCGGTGCGCGGCAGGACCTCGACGGTGCCGGACACCGAGTTGCGGCGGAACAACAGGTTGTCCTGCCCGGAGAATTCGACGGCCTTGACGACCTTGCCCTCGGGGGTGGTCACCCGCGTACCGGCGGTCACGTACAGGCCCGCCTCGATGACACAGTCGTCACCGAGCGCGATGCCCAGGCCGGAGTTCGCGCCGAGCAGGCAGCGCTCGCCGACCGAGATGACCTGCTTGCCGCCACCGGACAGGGTGCCCATGATCGACGCGCCGCCGCCGATGTCGGAGTGGTCGCCCACCACGACGCCCGCGCTGATCCGGCCCTCGACCATCGAGGCGCCCAGCGTGCCGGCGTTGAAGTTGACGAAGCCCTCGTGCATCACGGTGCTGCCGGCGGCCAGGTGCGCGCCCAGGCGGACCCGGGTGGTGTCGGCGATACGCACGCCCGACGGCACGACGTACTCGGTCATCCGCGGGAACTTGTCGACCCCGGCGATCTCGAACGGCAGGCCTTCGGCACGGCAACGCAGCCGGGTCGCGTCGACGGCCTCCACGGCCACCGGGCCGAAGTTGCTCCACGCGACGTTGGCCAGGAGGCCGAAGACGCCGTCCAGGTTGGTGCCGTGCGGTCGGACCAGACGATGGCTGAGCAGGTGCAGGCGCAGGTACGCGTCGTGCGCGTCGAGCGGCTTGTCGGCGAGCCGGGCGACGGTCGTGCGTACGGCCACCACCTCCACGTCGCGGCGGTCGTCCCGGCCGAGCGCGGCCGCGGCGCTCATGCCGAGCAGCGCGGCGGCCAGGGTGGCGTCGAGGAGTTCGGTCCCGGGGTCGCCCGCCTCAGCGGTCGCGGTCAGCTCGGGCCGGGGGAACCAGGTGTCGAGGACGGTGCCGTCGGCGGCGATGGTGGCCAGGCCCACAGCCGTGGCGCCGACGGTGTTCTGGTCGATGGGGGAGTCGGTGTCGATCACAGGACAACCGTAACCGCTCCCCGTGCCCGGCGGTCCGGGGTCTCGCTCAGTGGTCCTGCCCCGCTGCCCGATGCCTTGTGCCGTGGCCCCCGTGGCCCCCGTGGCCGCAGGCCGGGCTGCCCGCTCCCGGCTCACCGCCGGCTCACTCCCGCGGTTCCATCCCCAGCGCCGCCCGCAACCCCTCCCGCGCGGTCCCGAGCTTCTCCAGGACCGTCGCGAGGTACTTCTGCGCGGTGGACGGGTGCACGCCCATCCGGGCGGCGATTTCCCGGTTGTCCAGCCCCTGCGCGCTCAGCCGGGCCGTCTGCAACTCCCGCGGGGTCAGCGTGTCCACCCGGGCCCGGACCCCGGCCCGGGGCACGGCCTGCGGGCTCCCTCCGGCCGCGGTCAACTCGCGGCGGGCCCGGTCGGCGAGTCCCGCCGCATCGCACTCCCACGCCCGCTGCAGGCCGTCCGCCAGGACCTCCCGCACGTCCCTGCTCGCGCCGAAGGCACGGCGCAGTTCCGCGCCGTAGTCCACCAGGGCCAGGGCGTACTCGTACCGCGCCGGCGAATGCTCCAGCCACATCAGCGACTGTTCGAGCAGGGACAACTTGTCGGCGGACCCGGCAGAGACACTCGCCAGAACCCGCAGGGCCCGGCCCTGGGTGACCGGGGTGCCGAAGCGCGCGGCCAGGTCGAAGGCGTCCTTGCCGATCTCGGCGGCCTTCTCCGGGTCCGTCTCGGCCAGCGCCAGCGCTAGGTGCAGCCGCCACGCGCACCAGGCCGGGTTGTCGAAGCCCTGCTTCGCGAGCCGGTCGCCGACCTCGGTGAGGTTGACCTGCGCTTCACCGTGGCGCAGCCGGGCGAGCAGCAGCTCACCGAGCACGGCCTGCGGGACGGGGAACACGACGGCTTCGGAGAAGGGCTTGTGGAACTTTCCGGCCGCGGCCAGCCCCTCCGCCTCGTCGATCCGGTCGCCGGCGATGAGGATCTGGATGAGCGCGCCCAGGGAGTACCAGCGGGCCGGTGCCCCCGGACCCAGCCGTTCGGCCAGCGCGAGCCCCTTGCGGACGTAGTCCTCCGCCTGGTGCAGCCGGCCGCACCGGAAGTAGAGCGTGCCGAGGAAGGTGTAGCAGTACGTCAGATGGGTGCCCCGCCAGCCCTGCGCCTCCAGCTCCTTGATGCCGCGCAGGAGGTGCTCCTCGGCTTTCCCCATGTGGTCGCAGTAGAGGTAGGTCAGGGCCAGGAGCATGGGGATCTCGTAGCCCCAGTCCTCGTCGACCCAGCTCATCCCCTTCCCGAACGCCTTGTCGGCGTAGTGCAGGACCTGCACGTCCGGGTCGCCGCACACCACGCCGTACCACGCGCGCAAGGCCTGCAGCCGCCGCTCGTTCCGCCCGGTGTGCTGGACCCGCGAAGCGAGTTTGCGCAGCAGCCGGGCGCGTGCGACGGAGTCGTCGTCGTCGACCCAGAACACGGCCCACATGAAGTGCTCCGCCTGGAAACGCGACCGCATGGCCGCCGAGTTGGCGGCCGCCGCCTCGCGCTCAAGCAGGTGGACGGCTTCCTTGACCCGGCCGCTGAAACCCAGGGACCGGGCCAGCTGCAGCACGATCGGCTGCCGCATCACCCGGTTCGCCTCGTCCTGCACCAGCGCCTTCTCCAAGTGTTCGATGGAATCCGGCGGGGAGTGCACGAACACGGCCGAGCCGAGCTCGAAGCGCAGCGGGGCCCGATCCGCGGCCGACGGCGGTTCGTCCAGCGCCCGCACCAGGTAGCGGGCCGCGGCGGCGGGCGCGCCCGCCCGCAGCTCCTCCCCGGCTGCCTGCCGCAACTGCTCGACCACCCACAGGTCGCCGCACGCCTGGGTGGCGAGCAGGTGCACCGCCGCCGCCCGCGCGTCACGGCCGTCGTCCACCAGCAACCGGGCGGCCCGCGCATGGGTGCTGCTGCGCGCCGACCGGGGGATCCCGTCGTAGACGGCGGTGGCGATCAGCGGGTGGAAGAAGTCCAGGGCGTCCTGGTCGGCCAGGATGCCGCCGCTGCGCAGCCGGTCCACCGTGCGCACCGCGTCCTCGTGGGGCAGGTCGGCCAGTGCGGCGACCCGGCCCAGCTGGGCGTCCGTGCCGAGTACGGCGACCGCGCGGGCCACCGCCACCGCGGCACCGCCGAGCTTGTCCACCCGGGCGAGGATGCCCTCCCCGTTGGCGAACGCGGCGATCCCCCGCACCAGCGCGGCGTTCGCGCCCACCGGCTCCAGACCGCGGGCCCGGACCTCCCGGACCGTCTGCTGCACATAGTGCGGATTGCCGCCGCAGGCACCGTGGAAGCTCTCGCGGAACTCGGTGTCGGCGCCGTCGGGGAACCAGGTGCCCACCAGGCGGACAGTGGCCTCCGGGGTCAGCGGGAGCACCTCGGACCGCTGCGCCCGCGGCACCGTGGCCAGTTCGGCGAGCAGCCCGCGGACCGGTGTCGGCTCCTGCGGACGGCGGCCGACCACCATCAGCACGGGGTACTGGTCGATCCGCCGGGCGAAGGACTCGAGCCAGGTCATGGAGTCGCGGTCCGCCCAGTGCGCGTCGTCGACGATCATGACGATCGGCCCGCGCTCGGTGGTCAGCGAGTCCATCAGCCAGTCGAGCCCGTCGCGTACCCCCAGGGGCTCGGGTTTGATGCCGTCCGCCTGCGGGCGCAGGCCGACGGCCGGGGCGACCACGTCGTGCCATTCACCGAGGAGGCCGTGCTGCTCGGCGACGGTGCAGCCGGCCAGGACGGGGCGGAACAGCTTGCGTACGACGTCCCAGGGCCGCTCCTGCTGGCGGGCGGCCCCCGTCGCCACCAGGACGGTGCAGCAGTGCTCGGTGGCGATCCGGCGGACCGCCTTGAGGACGCTGGTCTTGCCCAGCCCCGGCTTGCCTTCGACCATCAGCAGATCGCCGGACACGGACACGGGCTCGTCGACGTCGAGGTCGCGCGGTCCCTGGAGCCGGTCCACCAGTGCGCGCACGCGCGTGAGCAGTGCGTCCCGCTCCAGGAGCGGGCCCTGCCCGTCCGCGGCACCGGCCACCGGGGGATGCCCGTCGGTCCCGGACGCGTCGACCCCGCCGACCCCGGCGAAGGCGTCGAACGCGTGCTGCTCGACCACGTGCCGGGGCGCCGCGGGCTGCCCGGGGGTGTCCACGCCGGACGCCGCGTCCCCGGCCGGCTGCGTCTGATCGGTCGTCACCGCGTCGGTCACTTCTGTCCCGCTTCCCGTCCCGTCGCCGTCCGGCCGTGCCCCGGACTGTGCCCCGTCCCCGTCGTCGGAGGCATGCGTGGACGCGTCCGCGTCCACGGGGAAGGACCCGTGCGACTGACCCGCCGTGCGTCGCCACACGGTGCCGCGTCCGTCCGCGGTGGCCCCGGTCCGGGGTTGCCGCAGGTCCCGCAGCCTGTCCGTTCCCTCCATGACCGCACCTTCCCCACCCCGGTGCGCACCGCGGCGTGACGATTTCCTGCGTCAACCATCCTGGACCACAACGAGTGGCGCTTGTCCTGTCCTTGGACCAGAAGTCCTCCAGGAGTCCCCTGCAGATACGAGCTCACCGGGGTGGTCCAAGATCCGGACGGTTGTCAGGGCAACGTACCCGTCGGCGGGCCGACGCGCGGTGGAATCCGCAGGATTCCCGGGCAGCGCAGGGTTTCAGCGCGTCCCACCACCCGGAGGTGGGTTTCGCGGGGAGGGCTGGCAGGCGGCAGCGGTTTCAGGGCTTCGTCACGGCCGGGACCAGCGGCGTCGACCACGCTCGGAACGCTGTTCCGGGACGGAGGTCCACAGCAGTCCGAGCATGGCCGACGCGGGAGTACCGGTCCTGCGGAGTCAGGCCTCCGCGTCCTCCTTGCGGCCGGGCGAACCCTCCTGCTTCTCCTGCTGCGACGCAGCCTTCGCCCACGCGCGCGGGAACGCCTCGGAGAACTCGGTGTTGCGGGGGATCCGCATCCCCAGCGACCGCGCCGACGTCAGCCACTCCTCCGACGCCTCGGCGATCTGCAGCAGCAAAGCCTCGAACTCCGTGCGCTGCCGCTCCAGGATGTGATGGGCGGCCAGCCAGCGCAGGACATCCCGGCCGGAAACGGCCAGCCGCTGCCGGGGCGACGCCGCGTGCACGGCGTCCCCAGCACCGGTCATCAGCAGTACCTCGTCCACGACATCCCACGCCGACGTCGCGCCGAACGCCCGCTTGACGTCGTCCGCGTCCAGGATCCGGAACGCGTCCTCAAGGAGCTGCATGCTGTCCACCCGGACGACGTCCAGCGTCCCGTGCGCGCTGCGCCGCAGCCCGTTGCGCAGGTCCAGTCCGGCCCGCCGCAGGTGCGCCACCGACCCGAACTGCGGATCGGCCGCCCGCAGGTTCACCGCCGTCGCCAGCCGCTTGTCCCGCCAGAACTGCGCGGTCAGGAAGCAGAACCGGGCGAGGTCCGCGGTGAAGTGACTGTTCACCGGGCCGCGCGCGGGACCGCGGCCGTACCCCAGGACCCGGCGGTACGCCGCCATGCGGTCCTCGTGGGTCGCCCGGAGCAGCCGTTTGCGGTCGAACTGGTAGAGCCCGAGCGCCCCCGGGCCGTCCGTCAGTTTCAGCGTCCCGTCCCGGAACATCTTCTGCAGCACGTTGACGACCCGGAACACCCCGATGCGTTCGTGCTGGTAGAGGTAGTACAGGTCCGCCGCGGCCAGGATCCGGTCGGCGGCGACCTCCTCGTCGTACGGCCGGACGTCCGGCGGCACCCTGGTCGACCCGAGGTCTCTGGCGGCGCCGCCGCCGAGCCCGGCCAGCTGGGCCAGCCCGCCGTCGGCCGGACCCCCGTCGGCCCGGTCCTGCTGCCCGACCGCCGTGAGCATCTCCTCGATCCGCCCCACCAGGCGCGCGGCCAGTTCCGGGTTCTGCGTCATCTCACCCGAAAGGCGCTTGGCCACCTGCTCCTGCAGGGCGGCGACCCGTTCGGCGAGATCGCGGTGCTCTCGTTCCGTAGCCATACGTCACTTCCCCTGCTCGGAGGATTCTTCGGTGGCGGCACCCGGGGGCCGGGGGGCCTTGGTGGCCTTCACCGTGCCGGGTGAGGCACCGGCCGGCACCGCCGCCCGCCGCCTGGCCGCGGCCGACCGGGTTCCGGTCGGCACACCGCTGCCGCGGGCCGTCGTCTGCGCCGTCGACTGGGGGACCCGCTGCCGCGGCGCCCGCTCAGAACGCCCGGCCGGCGTCGTGTGGTCCGTCACGACCAGCACCGCGTCCCGGTCCAGGTAGCGCGCGTTGTCGGCGCGCGGGCAGACCCACAGTTCGGCGGGCCCCGGTGGCACACCTGTCAGGTCGAACTCGAACTCCGCCTCGTCCTTCTTGCCGGTGCCGACATGCTCACCGGCAACCCGTACACCCGCGCCGGGCATCAGCACCCACACCGTGTGCCCGGCGGGGGAGAAACCCGACGCCGAAACCGTCAGCCGCTGCCCGGCACCGGGTGCCAGGACGTCAGGATCGATGCCGGTGACCTCCACCTGCGGCGGCTCCCGCAGTGCCCGCTCCGCCCGCCACAGTGCGTGCAACCGGTGCTGGAGGTCGAGGAGTTCGGTCTGTACGGAGGTCTCGTAGAAATCCTGCGCACCACCCTGCGGGTGCGCCGGGGAGATCGAGTCGAGCAGCCGTTGCGCGTGCTCGATGACACTGCGGGCCTGACCGGCCAGCGCGGCCTGCGTGCGCGGCGTACCGGCCGCGGTCCGCTCCGGCGGAAGGCCCGGCGCGGCGGGCTCCCGGGGGATTTCCACACCCGCGCCGGCCGGGCTCCCGAAGGAGTCGGCGAGCGCGCTGGTGAACCCCGCCACGTCCCCCGGCCGCCACTGCCAGCCCAGGACCTCGCTCAACGCCCGGGTCACCGTCGCGTCCGCCGCGTCGGGACCGGGCGGCTCACCGGCAGGGGACTGCGGGGGCTTGCGGTTCCGGCTCTCAGTCATACCTGTACACCTGTCGCCGTCGTGGGCTGTGCCGGGCAAAAACGCGACGGAGGCGCGCCGGGGCCGTGCGGCCCGCAGGAGGACCCTGCGGACCGCACGGCGCTGGGAGGCTCCGCCCGGACGGTCGGACTCGGACCGTCGACCACTGCTTGTCGACCACTGCTTGTCGACCACTGCTTGTCGGTTACTGCTTGGCGTACTCGTACTCCGGCTCGTCGTACTGCTCCTGGCCGTACTGCTCCTGGCCGTACTGCTCCTGGCCGTACTGCTCCTGGCCGTACTGCTCCTGCCCGTACCGGGACTGCCCGGACTGCCCGCGGCGGCCCTGCTGCTGGATCTGCCGGTTGATCTGCTTGGCCTTGCGGTCGTTCATCCGGCAGGTGCGGATCGCGTGGCGGCGCTCCTGCGGGTCGCTGAGGATCCGCCGCACCTGACGGTCGAACTGCTCCACGGCCTGCTGCGGACTGATCCGGCGGCCCGGCCCGGCCTTGCGGTTCAGCTGCTGCACGGTGCGGACCAGCGCCACGGGGAGGACCTCGACCATGACCCGGGTCTGCGGGTTGCGCTGGAGCTTGCGCTGCATCTTGTACGCGGCCCGGACCAGCGGCGTGGTCACGGTGATGACCGGCAGCTGAACGTCCGGAACGCTGTTGATGCCGCACGCGACCATGGCGCCGATGTACGCGGCGGCCTCGGACTGGCTGTCCGCCTGCGCGGCCTTGTGGGCCAGCTGGCAGCACTGCAGGCGCAGCAGCGCCGCCTTCGCGAGCTGGCTGCCGCCGCCGTGCTGCCGACGGCCCCACTGCTGCTGCGAGCCGCCCTGGTGCTGCTCCTCGTCGCCGGACTGCGAGCCCATGTCGAACCCGTCGTCCTCGGACTCCTCGTCCAAGTCGAACGAACCGCCGCCCTGCTGCTGCCGGCCCTCGTACTCGCCGCCGGGCCCGTGGGTCTCGTCGAAGTTCTCGAGGATCTCTTCGAACTGCTCCTCGACGTCGGTGATTTCGTCGAACTGGCTGTAACGGCTCTGCCTCACGGTGTCTTCCCCTTCGGGAGGGTCTGGATCTCCAGTGCGCTTCGGGGGCGGCCGGCCAGCGGATGTGCGGTCCGCGGCGTGCTGCCTGGTGCCAGTCCACGACCCGGTGCCAGGCCACGCCAGTCACACCTTTCACGTGCCCTGAAAGGCGTACCGCGTACGTGTGTCACACACTCGGGGGACAGTGGAGTGACAGTCGGCCGGTGGTCGTGGAACCTGATGGCACGGGGGAGTTCGAGCTTCTGGGACACCGTCGGATACGCGGCTACACTTGCGAGCTGCGGCTGCGCCAAAGTGTTGTGATCGTCCGACGACGCGGGCACACGCGGCACCCGACTGTCCGGCAGGACCCCTAGGGCCGGCTGTCCTCGGAGGGCTTCAGATGGCGGATTTTCCGCTCGGTACCAGCGGCATGACCAGGAAGACCCCTGCACGCCCGACCGTCCTCCCCGGCCCCGGCCCCGGGGCCGGGAGAACCGTCTACCCGCGCGCGGCCGCGGTCCAGCTCAACGTCGAACGGATCGCCGTACACAGTGATCCGCAGGTCAGACGGCTCATCCAGGCTCTGGTGCACCGGGCCAGGCAGGTGGCCGCGGATGACGGCGGCCCGGCGGCGGGCGGCCCGTTGCTCGACTACGAGGTCCAGGGCATGCGCTGTGTGCTCGTCCCGGCGGCGGGCACGGCACCCCGCGTGGTCGACGCGCTCAGCCCCCGGGAGGTCGAGATCGCCCGGCTCGTGGCCTTCGGCCACACCAACAAGGCCATCGGCGACAAACTGGACATCAGCCTCTACACGGTGTCCACCCACCTGAGACGGATCTTCGCCAAGCTGGGTGTGTCCACCCGCGCGGCGATGGTGGCCTCCCTGACCAGCGACCATGAGCCTTTCTGACGGTTCTTCGAGCCGTCTGCGGCGGCGCGGGCTCACCCGTAGGTGTGGATCACAGCCACCCCGGCCGGCCCCGGGCATCATTGCCGGGGGCCCCGGGTAGGAGGCTGATCATGACCACCACGATGACGGCAGCACTGGCCACCGCGGTGCCGGGCTTCGGTGCCTGCGCCTGGGTGTACGTGCACGGGGGCAGAGGGGACCGGATGACCGCCGGCGCGCTGGGCTGCGTCGTGCTGTGCCTCGCCCTGGTGTTCCTGTCGATCGGGAACGGCTGGGACGCGGCATTCGATGTCGCGCTGCTCGCGGGTGTCGCGGCCCCGCTGCTGACCGTGACCACGGCCACCCGGGGCCGGGGCGCGCCGGTGCGGCGCAAGCACGCGCGCTGAAACCGCTCCGCCGGCAGGCGGGACGGCGCCGGGCTCAGCCCGGGTCCGGGCGCCGCCACACCAGCGTCACGCACAGCCACACCGCGCCGACCGTGCAGCCGATGACGGCGAGCACGAAGCCGATCATCACCAGGTAGACCGACGCGGTGGTGACCAGCGCGGTGAACACCACGATGCACAGCAGTGCGAGGGACATCGAGCCGCGCAGCCCCAGCCCGGTGTCGGGGTCAAAGGCCGTGGCCGCGGGCCCGGCGGGTGTGCCCGGGCGCAGTTCCAGGCCGTCCTCGGGGGGTTCCGGCACCGGGTCCGCCGCCGTCTCCGCAGCGGGGTCCGGGGCGGCCCCGGCCCGGCGGAACAGCTTCTTCCTGGCGGGCCGCATCGTCCGAAGCAGGCGGTCGAGGTCGCGGTCCTTGCCCAGTTCTTCTTCGATCAGTGCCAGAGCCTGCCGCTCGGCCGGTGTCAGGCGGACGTCGTCGATGGCCCGCACCCCCTTGTGCTCCGTCGCACCACGTGGCTGTCATGAGCACACTTCCCCGCCATGGTCGCCATGACACGCGCACAGGGGTTGTCAAGACAATCTGATTGTGATTCAGATGAGCCCCGGAATGCTTGATCTCGTCACATGTACTCCTTGTTAATGGGGTCCGAACGCTCCTGAAACACCGCCTGTGTGACACACGTGTCCGGTCCGCCGTCCCGCGGGCCGCACGCACGCGGGCGCCCGCCGGAAGGAAGCACGACGCCGTGGCACGACCCCGTAAACTCCTCCACGAAGCCACTTTCCACCGGGTTCGTTCGTTCCTCACGAACCCCTCTGGTCGCAGCCTTCCTGCCGCGACCGGCCTCCGGCCGGGAATCCTGACAACCGGTAGTCGTACCAACCGCGGCCTGTCGCTGGCCGCGGCCCTGGTCGCGACGACCCTCACGCTGGCCGCCTGCGGTTCCGGCGACGACGCCGACAGCGGTGACAAGGACCCCAGGAGTGGTGCGCAGGAGACCTCAGGCAGCGCCGGCGTCAAGCCCAGGGCCGGCGGTGAGATGACCGCCATAGCGGTCAGCGAGACCCGCGGCCTGGACCCGTGGACGGGCATCAGCAGCTCGTACACCGACAACTCCCGGCTGAACTCGATCTACGACTCGCTCTTCTGGAGCGACCCGAAGACCGGCAAGACCATGCCGCAGATCGGTGAGAGCCTGACGCCGTCCGTCGACAGCGCGAGCTGGACGCTGAAGCTCAAGCCCAATGTGAAGTTCTCCGACGGCACCGTGTTCGACGCCGCGGCGGTCAAGTTCACCTGGGACCGGCACAAGGACCCCGCGGCCAAGTCGAACGAGGCCGGCAGCGTCGGCGCGGTCAAGGAGACGGCGGTCGTCGACCCGCTGACCTTGAAGATCGGCCTGACGTCACCGAACGCCAACTTCGACCACGTCGTCGCGTCCAACCTGTCCTTCATCGTCTCGCCGACGGCTTTCCAGAAGGACCCGGCCGGGTTTTTGAAGGCACCCGTGGGCGCGGGTCCGTTCCTGCTGAAGGAATGGGTGCCCAACGACCACCAGACGTACGTCAAGAACACGTCGTACTGGCAGGGGCCGGAGAAGCCCTACCTCGACAAGATCACCTTCAAGGTCGTGACCGACGGCGACCAAGCCATCCAGACGGTCATCAACGGCGGCGCCGACTTCAAGATCTCCGGTGCGGCCGTCGACTCGGCCAAATCGAAGTCCAAAGGTCTCAAGGTCGACAGCGTGACACTGATCGGCGGCGAGTCGATCATGTTCAACGCCTCCCGGCCGCCGTTCGACGACATCCGCGCCCGCAGGGCCGTCGCACTGGCGCTCGACAGCAAGGACATGAACCAGGTCGCCTTCCAGGGCCTGGGCAACCCGGCGGACAGCTTCTTCCCGCCGAACGCCACAGTCGTCGAACCCGGCACCCGCACCACACCGGCGCAGAACCTGCCCGAGGCGCAGCGGCTGCTCGACGAACTGGCGAAGGAGGGGAAGCCGCTGGACTTCACCTTCTCCATCCCGCAGAACCCGCAGTCGAACAACACCGGGCAGTACGTGCAGAGCCGCCTCTCGACCCTGAAGAACATCACGGTCAAGGTCGTCGGCGAGCAGATCGCGTCCTTCCAGGGCAAGGTCATCCAGCAGAAGGACTTCACCGCGGCCCTGTTCAGCTGGTACATGGCCGACCCGGAGCCGGGCCTGTTCAAGTACCTCAACAGCACCAGCCCGTCGAACTACCTCCAGCTGAAGGATCCGGCGATGGACGAGTTGCTGCTCAAGGGCCGTACGGCGACCGACCCGGCGGTGCGCAAGGCCGCGTACACCGAACTGGCGAAGATCCTGCAGGACAAGGTCCCGCTGTGGACCTACCAGCAGTCGGTGATCACCGCCTTCCACAAGGACAACATCGCCGGCCTGACCCTCACCGGCGACGGCATGATGCTCATGGACCGCGTCGGGCTCCGCTGACGCAGTAGCTGACACGACACGACACGACACGACACGCACGGCCGCGGGGGGGGGGGGGGGCCGGGCCGCCCCCCCCCCCCCCCCCCCCGGCGGCCGCCCCCCCCCCCCCCCCCCCCCCCCCCCCCCCCCCCGCGGCCGTGCCCGTACCTCGATAGGGTGACGCGCCATGGCCAACGGAACGACTGATCAGTACGACGGGACGGCCCGAGCCCCGGCGGTCCCCGCCGAGCTCCTGGAGCTCCGCGACAGCATCGACAACATCGACGCAGCCCTGGTCCACATGCTGGCCGAACGGTTCAAGGCCACCAAGCGGGTGGGCGAGCTCAAGGCCCGCCACGAACTGCCGCCGGCCGATCCGGGCCGTGAGGCGGTGCAGATCCGGCGGCTGCGCGGCCTCGCCGAGAGCGCGAAGCTCGACCCGGACTTCGCTGAGAAGTTCCTCAACTTCCTCATCGCCGAGGTCATCCACCACCACAAGACCATCGCAGGTCGGCACTCCTGAGCCTGCCCCAGCACGTCCATCGGCACGCCGGATCCGCACACTGGGCCAAATACGCCAATCGCCGCGACTCATCATGATCCGGGGCGATTGGTGCATCTGAGTTAATTACCGATCTTCCCGTTGCCACAGGGGTGTTCGCCGCGTTTGACAGTCCGGAACCGCGAACACGGAACCGTACTTCGGATCCCCCCGGGGGATGCGAAGCGGTCTTGGCCTTCGGGCGGCGGCATCAGCCGGACCCCGGTTCCACCGTCTTTCGACCGATGGGAAGTTACTCCAGTGAACAAGTTCGCCAAGAACGCCGTGGTGACCGCGAGCCTGGTCGGCGGTGCGCTGGCCATGTCCGGTGGCCAGGCCTTCGCCTCCTCGCAGGCCGAGGGCATGGCCGAGGGAAGCCCGGGCGTCGTGTCCGGCAACCAGGCCCAGGTGCCGGTCCACGTGCCGGTCAACCTGTGCGGCAACACCGCGAACGGCCTGGGGTTCGTCAACCCGGCGTTCGGCAACAGCTGTGTCAACAGCGAGGGTGCCATGCACACGCCGCCGGCCGTGGACTGCCCGCCGGACCAGCTGCCCCCGCCGCCCGTCGTGACGCCGCCGGCCCCGCCGGTCGACGACTGCCCGCCGGCCCCGCCGGTGACGCTGCCGCCGCCGCCCGTCACGCCGCCGATGCCCACCCCGGGTGACATCTGCCCGCCGCAGCTGCGCGCGATGGACAGCACCGGCTCCCTGGACAAGCTGGACGGCCTGAACGGCCTGTCCGGTCTGCTCCCGGCCTGATCCGCCCGTAGGACACCGCCTGTCTGAACTCCCCTGAGGCCGAGTCCCCTCCCCTCCCCGCAAGCCGGAGGGGACGGCCCCGGCGGACGGGCAGGCGCAGCACCACCCCGGCCCCGGGGCGCCCGCCAGGCGCTCCGGGGCCGGTCCCGTTCCCGTGGCGGGCGCGGGCGGGCGCCGCCCGACATCCGGGGGCGAATCTGGGTACTGTGCGCTACAGAGCGCGACAGGGCACAGGGGAAAGAGGGAGAAGCAATGGGCACCGAAACCGGCGCGGTGATGGTGGAACTGGTCGACGAGGACGGCCGGACGATCGGCCTGGCCGAGAAGCTGGCGGCCCATCAGGCCCCCGGGCACCTGCACCGGGCCTTTTCCGTCTTCCTCCTCGGCAGTGCGGCCGGACCGAATGAACGTTCGGTACTGATGCAGCGCCGTGCCGCGGGCAAGTACCACTCGCCGCTGCGCTGGTCGAACACGGTGTGCAGTCACCCGTTCCCCGGTGAGGACCCGCAGGAGGCCGCGGCCCGCCGGCTGCGCGAGGAGCTGGGCGTCAAGCCCTCCTCGTTCACCTCCGCCGGACTGGTCACGTACGACGTCACCGACGAGGTCTCCGGGCTGGTCGAGAAGGAGTTCAACCACCTGTTCGTGGGCCGGGTGGGCAGCGACCCGGAGCTCGACCCCGCCGAGGTCGCCGAGGTCGAGTACGTCTCCCTGGAGCAACTGGACGACTGGCTGGCGGAACACCCGCACACCGCGTGGCTCTCCGTCGTCCTGGACGCAGCGCGCCCCGCCATGTTCCGGCTGGCGGACAAGGCCGCCGACTAGCCCGCGGACCAGCGCGCCGGTCAGGCCGCCGGCCGGGCCGTCAGTCCGGCCACCGGTCCCGCCGCCGATTAGGTCACATCTGCTGTTGCGGGGTCGTTGCCGGGGCGCGGTCTGTGGAATCGTGGCCGTCAACGGCCGACGGGACGGCCTTCACGGAGCAAGAGGCTCAGCGGCGAAGGGGGCGGTGCGGCATGGTCTACGGACTCGTGCTCAGTGTGTTCGGTATCGCGATCCTGCTCACCGCACCCCTGGTGCTCGACCGGGCCGAAGCCGCCGGTTTCAGCCCCGGCTTGGTCCAGCGCGCCTGGCGGGCCGCGGCGGCCGGCGCGCTGGCCTCCTTCGCCCTGGCCCTCCCGGTGTTCACCACCGGCCTGTGGACCGCGCCGGCCCGCGCGATGGGTCTGCCCCGGCTTCACCTGGGCGTGGACCCCCTGCCGGTGTCCGCGCAGCTCGCAGTGGCGGCCGCCGCGGTCGGCGCGCTGGCGGCGGGGTGGCGGCGCGGTGGAGCGGCCCTGGCCGACTACCGCCGGGCGCTGCGCGTCCAGCTGGAGCGCCTGGAGTCCAGCGCCCCCCTGCTCGACGAGGAGGAGCCGGGCCGCCCGCGCCTGGTCATCGTCGAGGACACCGCCGCCCGGCTCAACCTGCTGCCGTCCAGGCCGCCGCGGGTGGAGGTCACCACCGAAGCGCTGGACCGGCTGCTCCCCGAGGAACTGAACGCCGTCCTCACCCATATGTCGGGGCACCTGCGCGGCCACGACACCCGGTGGATGGTCGCCGCGGAGGTACTCGCCGAGGGATATCCGTACATCGGCTTCTTCGGCCGCTGGGCCGACCGCAGCGCGGCGCTGTCCGAACAGGCGGCGGACGCGGGGGTGCGCGGCGGCCTCGGCCGGGCCAACCTCCGCGCGGCGATCGTGAAGCTGTCCGGGCCCGGACAGCCCAACGGTCCGTTCTGTCCGTGCTTCGCGTGGCCGCAGCAGCGCCAGGAGGAACTGACCGTGCCCGGCACTGTCCGCCGCCGCCCGTCGGCGGCGGTGGACGCGGGGCTGCGCACGCTGACCGCGGTGGCCGTGCTCGTACCCGCCGCTGTGGCGCTGTCACCGCACGTGATGGTGCTCTGAAGCCCCCGGGCGTGTCGTGTCGACCACGCCCGGCACGCGGTTACCGCTGATCGTTCCACCGCGTTGCGGGCATGACCGACGCGGACGGTCAACGAGGGGCCGGCGGCGGAGTCAGACGTCCCGGCCCTCGAACTGCCAGGCATCCGGTGCCGCAGCCCGGCGGTCCCGGGCCGCGACGAGTTCCTTCTCCGCCTCCAGACGGCCCTCCCAGTGCGAGCCCTCCACGGACTTGCCGGGCTCCAGGTCCTTGTAGACCTCGAAGAAGTGCGCGATCTCGTTCAGCAGGTGGTCCGGCAGGTCGCCGATGCCGGAGTACCGCGCCTGGCGGACGTCGTGCGCGGGGACGCACAGCACCTTCTCGTCGGGGCCCTTCTCGTCGGACATCACGAACATGCCCAGTGCCCGGCACAGGATCCGGCAGCCGGGGAACGTCGGTTCGTCCAGCAGGACGAGCACGTCCAGCGGCCCGCCGTCGCGGCCCAGGGTGCCTTCGGCGAACCCGTAGTCGGCCGGGTAGGCGGTCGAGGTGAACAGCATGCGGTCGAGCCTGATCCGGCCGGAGTGCCGGTCCATCTCGTACTTGTTCCTGCTGCCCGCCGGAATCTCCACAACGACCTCGAACTCCATGCCGTGTCCTCCTCGGTTCGCGTACGCGACCACTCGGACCGGCTCGTCCGCGCCACACCGGCGACAGCCCGGGGTGGTACGTCGAAGGGCCAGGAGTGCGCGGCGGTCTCCCCTGCCGCGTACCCCGGCCCCGCGGTGGCTGAAACGGAGTCTGGAGCGGCTACCCGACGGTAGCGGCCCAGCGGGTCCGGCCGTCGGGTCCGGGCGTCGGGTCCGGGCGTCGGGTCCGGCCGAAATATAGGAGATAATCGGCAAATCCTACCTTTTGACCCGCTAGAAGAGATTCATCCGCTTTGCCAGACCACGTACAGGATCCGCACCCATGAGCAGTACGACCCCGACGGACAGCACCCCCGCCGCGCCGCAGCAGGGCGAGGGCGGCGGCGACCTCGGCCACAGCCTCAAGCCCCGGCACCTGACCATGCTCGCGCTGGGCGGGGTGATCGGCGCAGGACTGTTCGTCGGCACCGGACAGGGGATCGCGACCGCCGGACCGGGCATCCTGATCAGCTACATCCTGGCGTCGGGCCTGGTCCTGCTCATCATGCGGATGCTCGGCGAGATGTCCGCCGCAGTCCCGGAGTCGGGGTCCTTCTCGGTCTACGCGGGACGGGCGTACGGACGCCTGGCCGGCTTCACCGTCGGCTGGCTCTACTGGTGGATGGTGGCCATCGTGCTCGCCGTCGAGGCCTCGGCCGCGGCGCAGATCGCCCACGGCTGGCTGCCCGCCGTGCCAGTCTGGGTGTTCTCGCTGGCGATCATGACCGTGTTCACCGGGCTGAACCTGCTGTCGGTGAAGAACTTCGGCGAGTTCGAGTTCTGGTTCGCCGGGCTGAAGATCCTGGCGATCGCCGCCTTCCTGGTCCTGGGCGTGCTCGCGATCTGCGGCGTACTGCCCGGCCACGACGCCCCCGGCATGTCCAACCTGACCGGGCACGGCGGCTTCCTGCCCAACGGCTGGTCCGGTGTGGTCACCGGCCTGCTCGCCGTCGTGTTCGCCTTCGGCGGCCTGGAAGTCGTCACCATCG
Source organism: Kitasatospora sp. UYEF31 (assembly GCF_057291755.1). Lineage (NCBI taxonomy): Bacteria > Bacillati > Actinomycetota > Actinomycetes > Kitasatosporales > Streptomycetaceae > Kitasatospora > Kitasatospora sp. UYEF31. The sequence continues at coordinate 68,502 of NZ_JBXAWK010000003.1, read as the reverse complement.
CGGCGGCGGAGTCCCAGGACCCGGCCCGCTCGGTCGCCACGGCCGTACGGACCGCGGTCTGGCGTATCGCGCTCTTCTACATCGGCTCGATCGCCGTGATCGTCACCCTCCTGCCGTGGGACTCCGCAACCCTGGCCGGCGGCCCGTACGCGGCAGTCCTGGACCACATCGGCATCAAGGGCGCCGCCCGGCTGATGGAGGTCGTCGTCTTCGTCGCCCTGCTCTCCGCTCTGAATTCAATGCTGTACGGGGCTTCCCGCATGGCCTTTTCACTGGCCGGGCGGGGCGACGGCCCAGCCGCTCTCACCAGGGTGGCCCCGGGCGGCGTGCCCCGCACGGCGGTGCTCGCCTCCTCCGCGTTCGGCTTCTTCGCCGTGCTGCTCAACGTGTGGTGGCCCGAGCAGGTGTTCAAGCACATGCTCAACTCGGTCGGCGCGATGCTGCTGTTCGTGTGGTTCGCGGTGGCCGCGTCCCAGCTGGTGCTGCGCAGGCGGCTGGAGCGCGACGCCCCCGGGCAGCTGGTCGTCCGGATGTGGTGCTTCCCGTACCTGACCTGGGTCGCGCTGGCCGGCATCGGCGCGGTGGTGGTCCTGATGCTCCGCGACCCCACCGCCCGGGTCCAGCTGCTGTCCTCGGTCGTGGTGGTCGCCGTCATCGCGGTGACCGGGGTGTTCCACGGGCGGGCGAAGCGGCCGGGCGCGGCGGCCGGGCGGGACTGATTCCATGGAGTTCTGACCGTACGTCACCCTTTCGGGTGAGTTAAGCAAGATCTTTCCCCTATTCCCTGTTCTGTGCCGTGCGCCGGGGAGCATCGTGGCCGAAGAGGGGCTTGTGCCCTGGGACTTCGAACAGCGGCAAGGGGCGGTCGGCGATGGGTCGGGTGGAGCGGTTCTGGCAGGACCCGAAGCGGCGGACGGCCACAGTTGTGGTCGCGCTGCTGATCCTCTCGATCGCGCTGCTGATCGACTCGGGCCGTCGCGACGACGCGGCCCGGGGCGACAACACGGGCGTCACCGGGGCGGACACCGGCGCGCCCGGCGCGTCGGCCGTCCCCGGAGGGCCTGCGTCAGCGACCGGCAGTCCGGGACTGCTCCGCCGGCAGTCGGCGACCACCGCTCCGTCGGCGACCGCGCGGCCCACACCGTCCGAGACGCCCGCCCCGCCGCACAGGGAGGCCGACGACGCGGGCGACAGCGCCGGCCCGCTGCTCCCGGAGCTGGTCGGGAAGAACCTGCAGGACGCGCACGACGCGGCGTGGAAGGCCGGCTACCACTTCTTCGACAGCCACGACGCGCTCGGCCGCGGCCGGGTCCAGGTGCTGCTCAGCAACTGGCAGGTCTGCGACCAGAAACCGGCCGCCGGACACGTCGCGGTGAAGGCCACCGTCGACGTCGGAGTCGTGGACACCGACGAGGACTGCCCGGCCACAGCCGTCCCCACGACCAAGCCCAGCGTGGCCGGCGGGCGCATGCCGGACGTCGTCGGACGGTCCGTCAACATGGTGAAGTCGGGCCTGCGCGACGACGCCGACGTCAAGGCCGTGGACCTCAGCGACCGGCACCGCGCGGTGATCCTGGAGAACCACTGGAAGGTGTGCCAGCAGGACCCCGCACCCGGCGCGCGGCTGCGCGACGACGCAAAGGGCAAGGTCTGGCTCGGTGTGGTCAAGAACAGCGAGCCGTGCGGATGAAATCCGTACGGGCGGAGGTCTGTTCGGAACCCGTCTGTTCGGAACCCGTCGGCACGGAACCCGTGGAAACCGGCGGAGCTCAGCGGTAGAGCGAGCGTTTCGCCGGGTCCACCAGCTTCTTGACGGTCCGTCCGTCCGTGAACTCACCCAGCGCGGTCATCGACCACGACGGGCCCTCCCGCACCAGTTTGCACATCAGGACCGCCGTACGGGCCTCGCTGCCCGTCAGGTCGAACCGCACCAGCTCGGTGCCGGTCAGATCGTCGACGAGGCGGCAGAACGCCCGGGACACCTCGGTGAACTTCTGGCCCAGGAACGAGTTCACCGTGAACACCAGTCCCATGACGTTGCCCGGCAGCCGGTCCAGCTCGATGACGATCGACTCGTCGTCGCCCTCGCCCTCGCCGGTCAGGTTGTCGCCGGTGTGCCGGATCGCCCCGCCCAGCTCCTGAAGCTTCATGAACCACACGATGGCGACCTTGTCACCCTGTCCGTCGAAGGCGATGCAGGAGGCGTCCAGGTCGATACTCCGGTCCGCGCTGGCGGGATCCCAGCCCAGGCCCATCCGCACCCGGGTCAGGGGCGGTGCGCCGGTCTTCACCAGCGACACCGTCTGGTTCTTCCGCAGGCTGACGCGGCCCTTGTCGAGGTTGACCCTGCCGTCTGGCACGGCGGCTGCCTGGGCCTGCCGCGGCGGAGCGGCGGGCGGCCCCGCCGGCTGGCCCGTGCCCCACGCGGGCGGCGTCGACGGAGCGGGGACGGGTGGAGGCGGCGGTGCGGCCGGGCTGTTCCACGAGGGCGGCGCGGCGGGCGCGGGCCGGTGCGCCGTGGGAAGCGGGCCCGGCGGCGGGGGAGTCGTCCGGCGGTCCGGATGCGTCATCCGCGAACCCGGCGCGGGCGGCGGAACCGGAGCCTGGGCCCGGGGCTGCGCCGGAGCCCGCCCGGCGGGCTGCGCCGGTCCCGGGTCGTCCACCGTGATCCCGAAGTCCGTCGCGATCCCCGCCAGTCCGTCCGCGTAGCCCTGGCCCACGGCCCGGACCTTCCAGGACCCGGCCCTGCGGTACACCTCGACCAGGACCAGCGCGGTCTCCTGGCCGAGCCCCGTCGGCTCGAAGACCACCAGCGGGTTCCCGCCGCCGTCCCGTACGGTCCCCGTCAGCGTGCCGACGCGGCCGAACACCGCCGGGCCCGAACCGTCCAGGCTCAGGCTGACCACGACCCGGTCGACGTCCGCGGGCAGGGCCCCGGTGTCGACCACCACGGCGTCCGGACGGCCCCCGCCGCCCGGACGGTGCGTCACACCCTGGGCCGAAGGCTGGTTGTAGAAGACGAAGTCGGCGTCCGACCGCACCTTCCCGGCGGCGGTCAGCAGCAGCGCCGAAACGTCGACCGGGACCGCAGAGGTGACGTCGACGACCACCTGGACGGAACCCAGCGGGCTGTTGCCGCCCTTGGTCAGGACCACGGTCATGATCGGTGCCCTCCAGAATCGACTGCCGCGGAGCACAGACCCCGCGTCGGACTTCCGCCCACGATAGATCCACAATGGTCCCCGGGCGCGTGCGCGATACACCGGACCGGACGGTTCCCCGGCGTTCATCCTGTATTCATCGTGAGCAACCTGCAACCGTGAGCGACGCTCCTGCGACATTACCCACACGGGCCCTACGTGTCCCTGTCCGTCCCGAATCCCCGTCAGGTACGGGCAACCGGGGAGAGCGACAGGGCCACGCAGCCTATACGATGCCGGAGCTTTAGCGTGGTACGGGCAACTACCTGGAGTCCGTGCAGGTGGCGGCGACAGCGCCGGTGTCACGCAGCCGGGTGGGAGACGGGTGGCCGGACGCCGCGCGAGGGGAACGAACACGGCACCCGGGCCCGTCCACCTCCGACCGGTCCTGAATGCGATTGGAGCGGGGACAAATGGAGACGCACTGTCGGATCCTGAGGAGGAGCGGGTGACCATCACCGAGGGGGTCGGTCCCGTCACCCGTACACAAACCGCCGGATGCGGTGGCGGCACACCCGGTCACGAACACAGCAGGCTTCCCGACACCCGGGCCGGTGTCCTGGCCCTCATGCGGCGCACGGCCCCACCCGGGCTCGGACAACTGCCGCCTGACACCCTGTCGGCACTCCGGGGCCTCACCCGCCACCTGGTCCGGATCGACCGGGCCGACGCGGAAGCCGAGTACAAGCGGTTCCTCGACGTCGAACCCCGGGGACTCGACCTCGACCACGCCCGGCTCGACGCACAACTGGCCGGGCGCACGGTCCTGGTCACCGGTGGCACCGGATGCATCGGCACGGTCCTGCTCAACGAACTGGGGCGGTACAGGCCGGCCCGGATCGTCACGGTCAGCCGGGGTGTGACCCTCCCCGGCCGTGTGGTCGACGGGGTCGAGTACCGGACCGCCGACGTGGCGGACCGGGACGCGGTCTTCGCGCTCATGCGCGAGGTCCGGCCCGACGTGGTCTACCACCTGGCCGCCCAGCGGGACCCGGGCCTGGCCGAACGCGAAGTGCGCCGGACGCTGTGCACGAACATCTTCGGCACCCGCAACCTCGTCGAGGCGGCCGAGGCCGCCGGGGTCCGGCAGATCGTGTACGCGTCCACCGGGAAGGCCCTGCGTCCGTACACCCCGGACACGTACGCGGCCTCGAAGAAGGCGGGGGAGTGGGTGATGACCCGGGCCGCCGCCCGCGGCCGGATCGACTGCTCGGCCGTCCGGTTCACGCACGTGGTCGACAACTCGATCATCTTCCGCAGACTGCGCCACTGGATCGGCGCCGGCGAGCCGGTCCGGTTGCACGGCCCGGAGATCGTGTTCTACCTGCAGTCCGCCAAGGAGTCCGCGCACCTGCTGCTCAACGCGGGCCTCGAACCGGGCAGGGGGGTGCTCAACGTCCATTCCATCCGCGACTTGGAATGGCCGATGGACCTCCTCGGCCTGGCACTCGGGGCCGTCGCGCGCAGCGGGTCCGCGTCCCCGGTGTACATCTGCGGGTACGAGGACGGGTACGAGGAGCAGGCCTACCCGGGTCTGTACGACCCGCGTACGGCCGGCTGCCTCAGCCCGCTGATCAGCGCGTTCGAGGCACACGTCACCGAATCGTCGGCCACGTGCGCGCAGGTGGACCTGTTCCCCCTGCGCATCGGGGACGCGGCGGGGGCGCGGGAGGCCCTGGACCGGCTGACCGCGGCGTGCGGCGGGGACGCTCCGGAGGCGGAGCTGCACCAGGCCAAGCACGATCTGTCCTGGGCGCTGCTCGACGCCATGCTCGAACAGGTGCCCGGCGGGGTGCTGCGCAAGGTGGTGGAGCGGCGCTGTGCGGCCACGATCCCGCTGGCTCCCGAACACGTCCGGACCGACCTGGCGGTCCACGCCGCCCTGGCCGCCCGCACGGTGCCGGGACCGAGGCCCGCGCCGCCACCGGCGACCGAGCGCAGCGAGGGAGCGCGGCCGCAGGCGGCAGCCCGCCGCGAAGCGGCTGTGGTCCACAGGCGGGCGACGCGCTGAGGCAGGTCTGACAGGTGAGCGAAGCGCTGTATCCGACAGCTGCTCCGCAGCGGGTGGCAGGCCCCGCGGGGCTTGGAGCCCGGATCAGTGCTGCCGGATGAGGGCCTCCTGCACCACTGAGGCGACCAGCACCCCGTCCTGGGTGTAGAACTCGCCCATGGCCAGCCCGCGAGCGTCCTGCGCGGACGGGCTGGCCTGGGCGAACAGCAGCCATTCGTCGACCCGGAACGGCCGGTGGAACCACACCGCGTGGTCCAGCGAAGCCATCTGGAGCCGCTCCAGGTCGGTGATGTGCGGCCGGGCAGCGGTTCCGGCCAGCGTCAGGTCGGAGATGTACGTCAGCGCGCACGCGTGCAGCAGCCCGTCGTCGGGCAGCTGCTCGGCGACCTTCATCCACACCCGCTGGTGCGGGATGCCGTCGAGGATGTGGTCGGTGCCCGGCTTCTCGCGGGACACGAACCGGGCGTCCATGAGCAGCCTGGTGTGCGAGACGTCGTACGGGTCGTGCAGTTCGCGGGGGAGTCCCGCGTACGGGTCGGGGAGTTCACCGGGCATCGGCACCTCCGGCATGCTCCGCCGGTGCTCCCCGGTGGTCTCGGGGACCTTGAACGAGGCGGACAGCGTGAAGATCGTCTCGCCGTGCTGCACGGCGGACACCCGGCGGGTCGTGAACGAGCCCCCGTCGCGCACCCGGTCGACCAGGTAGACGATCGGCGCGGTGGTCTTCCCGGGGCGCAGGAAGTAGCTGTGCAGCGAGTGCACGTGCCGGTCCGGGCCGACGGTGCGCCCGGCGGCGATCAGTGCCTGGGCGGCCACCTGGCCGCCGAAGGCGCGTAGCGGCGCCCCGGCGTGACACCAGCCGCGGAAGATGTTCTCCTCGATCTCATCGAGCGAGAGCAGGTCGAGGAAGGCCGGGATGTGGTTGGGGGCGTCGGTCCGGGGGAGATCGTTCACCCGTACATCTTCACATCCCGGCCGGAGAGTACCTCACCTGCTTAACGCCTCAGCCGTGGCGTACCCGAGCCGTTGTGCACCCCAGTCGTTGTGTATTTCAGTCGCTGTGCACCTCAGCCGCTGTGCATCTCAGCCGCTGTACGACGAGAAGAAACTCCGCAGCACCGGGCCCGCGGAACCGGAGCCCGTGACGCCGCCCTGGACGAAGCACGCCACGGCCACGTTGCCGCGGAAGGCGACCATCCAGCCGTCGTTGGCCCCGCTGCCGACCTCGGCCGTGCCGGTCTTCGCGCCGATGTCGCCGCTGAGGCCGCCGAGCGCCTTCGCCGCCGTGCCGTCGGCGACCGTGGCCCTCATCATTTCGGTCAGCTGCGCCGGGACGTTCCCGGGCAGGCTCCGGGGTGCCTTGTGGACGTCCAGGCCCGTGGGGAGCAGCACCGGCTGCCGGAAGGTGCCCGACTTGGCGGTGGCCACCACCGAGGCCATGGTCAGCGCGTTCATCTGCACGGTGCCCTGGCCGATCATCTGCGCGGCCTTGTCGTCGGCGCCGGACGACGCGGGCACCTTGCCGTCGAAGCCCGGGAAGCCGGTGTTCCACTGCCCGCCGATGCCGAAGTAGTTCTTGGCGGTGGTGGACAGTTCACTGTCGCCCAGTTTGCCGCGCAGCCCGATGAACGCGGTGTTGCAGGACCGGGCGAAGCTCTGCTTGAAGGTCGCGCCCGCGCCGGTGAACGCCATCCCGTCGACGTTGGTGAACGCTTTGCCGACCACGATCTGGGCCGGGCACTCGACCGGGCTGGCGGGGGTGACCGACCCGTTGGCGAGGAGTGCCGCCGCGGTGACGATCTTCATCGTCGAACCGGGTGGCGTCGCCCCCGAGAAGGCGTAGTTGCCCTGCCCGGCGTTCGCCATGGCCAGCACTCCGCCGGTCTTGATGTCCAGCGCCACGAACGCGGTCGGCTTGCCGGACTGCGCGACGGCGCTCTCGGCGGCCTTCTGCGCCGCGGCGTCGAGCATGGTCTTCGTGCCGGTGGGAGTGGGTGCGGACGCCTGGACCGGCGCCGTGCCGAGCTCGGTCACCTTCGCGAGCAGCGCTCCGGACGACTTGTCCACCAGCTTGACCCTGCCGTACGCGGGGACCGCCTCAGCCGCGGCCGGGCCCGCCCCGCCGGGGCCGACGGCGGCCAGCCTGGGCAGGACCTGGGCGAGCGAGGGGTAGTCGCCCACGGACATCGGCTTGCTGTTGCGGTCGAGTACGGTCACGCCCTTGTCCGCCGGGGACCCGCCCGCGTCGGTGTCGGCACCGCGTTCGAGCTTGAACTTGGCGCCGTCCTTCAGCTGCGGGTGCAGTACGGAGGGGGACCAGTGGACCAGCCAGCCGTCGGCGGTGCGCACCGTCGGCACGCTGCCGTCGTAGGCCCATTCGCCCAGCTCGTCCACCAGCAGTACGGCTTTGAACGGCAGGGTGTCGCCGGCGGCCTTCCCGGCGGTCAGCTTCTGTCCCTGATGTCGAGGCCGGCCGTGTAGGAGCTCAGCATCTGCTGCGTTTCAGCCGGTTTGTCGGTGTACTTGGCGGCGTTGACCCAGTGGCCGCCGCCCCACTCGGTGAGGAACGCCGCGGCGGCCGCCTGCGCGGACTTCGATCCCGTACCGGCCCCCGCACCCGCCGGGGCGGCGGTGGCCTTCTTGGGGGCGTCCGGGTCCAGGATTCTGACGGCCCCGTACCCGAGCAGCGCGACGACCGCGATGAACGCAGTCAGCCCCGCCAGGCAGCCGAGGAAGCCTCTGCCGCGTGGTTCATCGTCGTACGTGTTCACTGAAGGATGTCCCCCACCCTGTTCGCGACGGGGCAGCACCGCACCCCGCCTGCCGGATCCCGCCCGGCGCACTCCTCGATCCGGGCCCGACCGGCCCGGTTTGGACTGACTTGTCAGCCTTTCGCTCACCCCGGGCTTCACGTACGGGCCAACTCGCTGTCCGCGCAGGACGGTACGCCCTGTTGAGCATTTGCTCAAGGTGGGGTGGACCCCGCGGCCGCCCGGCGAGCTTGACGGCCCCGACAGGCGCGGTCCGCGGCGCAATCCGTTCACCGCGTGCGCGCTGTGGATCGGGCTGTGCTGCACCTGTCAGGCCTGCTGTAGCCAGGAGTTCCACGACCCGTGTACCGGGAAGCAGCGCGAGGGCGCGTGCCACAAGGGCGACTGCGGCGACTGCTGCGATGCCTGCGACTGTGACGGGTGTGACTGTTGCGATTGCTGTGGTTGTTGCGATTGTGGCTGCTGAGGCGACCCCGGCACTCCTGGCGGCTCCCGCGGTCACCGCGGGAGCCGCCCTGCTGCCGGGGTGGGGGAACTCCCTCGAAATCCGGTCGAGTTGCCTGCCGGTTGCGTGACCGGATCGGGTGCTTCAAATGCCACTATCCGTCGAATCTTGATCGTATTCGCAACAGTCGGGTCGATCTCTGCTGTTCTTTCCTGACTGTTGGTCAAGTAACGGCAAAGGCTTGAGTAGTGGACAAACCGGGAGCAAGGTCATCGACGTCTACGCTGCTGGAGGCTCCCGGACCGTCAGGGGCTTCACCGGTCCCACAACGGCTGACCGGCCACACGTGACCATCCGTAGCGCTCGCTGATCGTAGGTAACTTCTCGGTAAACGGGCCCGTCGGTGATTGACCGTCACCGACGACCCGAAGACGATCGACTGGCAGCCCGGCGCGACTGAAGCAGTACTGTTCGTGACGGGTTCCACCCAGTCGGCAACCAGGCCGCCCGCCGGATGCTCACCGGCGGACCGGTCTGTGACAGACCCACCGTCAGACGACAGTGGTACTGGAAGACTTCGACACGCGGGCCGCGCCCGGGGCGACCACCGCCCAGGGGCACGGCCCGACGGCTCAGGGAGGCGCCGCCCACCATGACCCCAGACGCCAATTCCACGGCGCGGGCCCGGACGGACCTGGACACGGACCATCAGGGGGAGAACTCCATGCGTGCACCCCGGACTTCAGCGTCGCACGACAGCGACGGCGTACTGCGCATCGGCACCGCCGCCGCTCCGCGCGCCCGGACCACCAACCGCCGCGACGGCAACGGCCTGGTGTCGCTTGTCATCCCGGCCCGCAACGAAGCCCGCAACCTGCCGTGGGTGCTCGAACAGATCCCCGACGGCGTGGACGAAGTCCTCTTGATCGACGGGGAGTCCACCGACGCGACACTGCTGATGGCACAGGACGTCCTGCCGACCATCCGCATCGTCCCGCAGTCGGGGCCCGGCAAGGGCAACGCACTGCGCACCGGTTTCGAAGCCGCCATCGGTGAATACGTCGTGATGATGGACGCCGACGGGTCCATGTCGCCGCAGGAGATCCCGCACTTCGTGCACTTCCTGCGCAACGGCTTCGACTTCGTCAAGGGCTCCCGCTTCATGGCCGGCGGCGGCTCACTCGACATCACGCCCTTCCGCCGCGCCGGGAACACCGCCCTGCTCCAGGTCGTCAACCGGCTGTACGGCTACCAGTTGACGGACCTCTGCTACGGCTTCTGCGCGTTCCGGAGCTGCTTCCTGGAGCACCTGGACCTGCAGGCCACCGGGTTCGAGATCGAGTCCGAGATGATCGTGCGCGCGCTCCAGGCCGGCCTGCGGATCGCCGAAGTGCCGAGCCTGGAACTGCCGCGGCGCAGCGGCAGTTCGAACCTGAACGCGATCAGGGACGGCCGCCGGGTGCTGAACACGATCATCAAGGAGCACAGGCGCGGCAAACTGCGCAAGCCGAAGCCCGCGCTGACCGTGGCCGAGATGCTCGAACAGCGTTACACCGACCGGCGTCCGCACGGGACCGTCACGGTGCCGCGGCAGTCGCGGGTCTCCGAAGGCCCCGGCCCGCTCGACGCGACGGCGCACAGCTCGGCCGGCCAGACCGGTCACATCAGCCAGGTCAACGGATCGTCGAACGGCGCCTCCACCGGCGTCGGTTCGTCCAACGGTTCCGCCGCCGCCGCCGGCGGGGCCGCGGACACCGGACAGGACGACGAGGCCGGTACGTGGGCGGGCTGACCAGCCCCCGGGTGAGCGTCATCATCGCGACCCGGGACCGGGCCCGCCTGCTCGCACAGTGCCTCGACTCAGTGCTCGCCCAGACCTACCCCGCCGACCGCACCGAGATCGTCGTGGTCGACAACGCGCCGTCCGACGACACCACCGAGCGCCTCCTCAAAGAGCGCTACGACCAGGTCGTCTACGTCCAGGAGCCGGTGCCGGGTCTCGCTGTCGCCCACAACCGCGGGCTCACGGCCGCCACCGGCACCATCCTGGCCTTCACCGACGACGACGTACGGGCCGACCCGGGGTGGCTCGCCGCCCTGGTCGCGGGCTTCACCGAAGACCCCCTCGTCGGCTGCGTCACCGGTCTGATCCTGCCCGTCGAGGTCCGTACGCCGGCGCAGCACATGCTGCACCGGCACGGCGGCTTCGCCAAGGGGGACTCCGTACGGACTTATGACCCGGCGTCGCCTCCCGGGGACGACCCGCTTTTCCCGTTCACCGCAGGGAAGTTCGGCTCCGGGGCCAACATGGCCTTCCGGGCCGACGTCCTGGCCGGGACCGGTGGCTTCGACCCGGCCACGGGTGTCGGCACACCGGCCCGCGGCGGCGACGACCTGCTGGCCTTCTTCCGCACGCTCATCCGCGGCCACCGGCTCACCTACCGGCCCGACGCGGTCGTCCACCACCACCTGCGGGAGACGGACGAAGCAGTCGCCCGCCAGGTGCACGGCTACGGCGTCGGCCTCGGCGCCTACCTGACCGCCGCCGTCGTCCGCGAACCCCGGGCGGTCCCGGCCCTGCTGCGGCGCGTACCCGCCGGGGTGCGCTACGCACTGAAGATCACCCGCGGCAAGGAACCCGAAGGCGTGGCAGACCGGTCGGCCGCCCCCTGGCCCGCGGAGTTCGTCCGGCTGGAACGGCGCGGCATGCTCAGCGGTCCTGTCGCCTACCTGCGCAGCAGGCGTACGGTCGGCAGGGCCCTGCGGGCCGGGCGGGGAACCGGCGGCACCGCTTAGGGTGAACGGTTGAACGCAGCGAAGGGGCCGGCCCGCACCGGCGATGGGCGCGAAGCGATGGGGGGCCCGCACAGGCGATGGGCGCGAAGCGTCCCGAGCGCGTCCGGAGGACGCAGTCCTTCCGGCGACGCGGGGGTGCCGAACGGCTCCGGAGCGCCGGCGACGGAGACGTGAGAGGACGGCACCCGCGCTGGGAACCGGTGATTCGAGGGGACGGATGAGCACAATCAAGGACGCCGGAACGCGTCGGGGGGCCGTGCTCAGGTACGGGGCGGCCGCCCGGCGCGATCCACTGCTGCGCAACGGGCACCTGCTGACCGTCTCCTCCCTGCTCACCTCAGCGCTCGGCGCGGGCTACTGGGCGCTGGCCACCCGCTGGTACGGCGACGGCACGGTCGGCCGCAACTACTCGGCCGTGTCCGCGATGATGATGCTGGCCGGGCTCGGCCAGCTGAACCTCGCCAACGTCATGGTGCGGTTCGTGCCGCTCGCCGGATCGGGCCGGCGGAGCCTGATCCGCGGCGCTTACGTCGTCGCCTTCTTCGCGACCTTCGCCTCCGCACTCGGGTTCGTCCTCCTGGTGCCCCACCTGTCGCCCGGTCTGGCCTTCCTGCACAGACCCGGACCCGGCGCCTGCTTCGTCGCCGCCACGGTGGGCTTCAGCCTCTTCGCACTCCAGGACGGCGTGCTCACCGGGCTGCGCATCCCGGCGTGGACGATCTGGAAGAACGGCGCGTTCTCGATCATCAAGATCGTCTTCGTCGGCGGCTTCGCCCTGGTGTTCACCTCGCTGGGCATCATGCTGTCCTGGATGGTCTCGCTCATCGCCGTCTTCGTGACCGTCGACGTGCTCCTGGCCGTCAAGGTCCTCAACCGGCCCGCCCCCGTCCTCATGCTGCTCGGCTCCGACGGGAAGGCCGCCGACCAGCCCGCCGGGAAGCCGCCCACCCCGCGCGCACTGCTGAAGTTCGCAGCCGGGGACTACATCGGCTCCCTGTGCTGGATGTCCGCCGTCACCCTGCCGCCGATCATCGTCCTGGACCGGGTCGGCGCCGAGGCCAGCGCCTACTTCTCACTCGCCTGGGTCGTCTCCTACACGCTCTACCTCATTGCCATGAACATGGGCTCCAGCCTCCTGGTGGAGACCTCCAGCGAGCCGGAGCAACTGGCCGAACGCTGCATGAAGGTGCTGCGCCACTCCGGGCTGCTGATCGGCGCCGCCGCAGCCGTCCTTGCGCTCGCCGCGCCGTTGGTCCTCTGGGTGTTCGGCGGCGGCTACGCCGACCACGGCACCTCACTGCTCCAGCTCCTCGCCGCGTCCGCCGTACCGACCCTGCTGACAATGACCGCGCTGAGCGCCGCCCGCGCGCAGGGCCGCATGGGCCTGGTCGTCACCGTCCAGGCGGTCATCGCCGTGGCAGTGCTGTGCCTGACCCGGCTGCTCCTCGAACGCTGGGGCATCGCCGGGGCGGGCGCCGCGTGGCTGGTCACCCAGACCGCTGTGGCACTCGTGCTGTGGATCTTCCGGTACAGCCTGTGGCTGCCCCGCAGGGACGGCACCGGACGCTGCGGCGGCCGGACCGGCGGGCCCGACTCGATGACCATCGAAGTCCTCGGCCCGATCGGGCCGATGGGCCCCGGCCGGATGAGCCCCCGTACAGCTGCTGAGGCCCTGGCCGCACTCGGCGCGCTCACCCAGGCACCGCTCCCCGCGCAGCAGGACCGCAGCACGCTGGCCATCCCGGTCGTCTCGGTCACCGATCTGCTGACACCAGGGGCCCGGCCTGTCACGGCGGAACCAGCGGAATTGACGGAACCTCAGGAGACAGAACCTCAAGCGGCAGAAGCACTGGAGACAGAACCTCAGGAAACAGAACCTCAGGAAACAGAACCTCAGGAAACAGAACCTCAAGAACCGGACGAACCGAAACTGGACACGCGACTCACCGCCGGCCTGCCGGCGCCCCGTCAGGAGCCGCCACTCCCCACCGGCGTCCGGCCCACCGCCAGCGTCGTCATCTGCGCCTACACGATGGAACGCTGGGACGACATCGTCCTGGCCGTCGGCTCGGTGCTGCCGGAACTCGGACCCGACGACGAAGTCATCCTGGTCACCGACCACTGCAACGAGCTCGCCGCGCGCGTGGAACGGGAGTTCACGCCGGACGTCACCGTCGTCCGGAGCAAGGGCAAGCGCGGCGTCTGCGGTGCCCGCAACTCCGGAGTCGAGCGCGCGCAGGGCGAGGTCATCGTCTTCCTCGACGACGACGCCGCAGCCGAACAGGGCTGGCTGGAAAACCTGCTGACGCCCTATCAGAACCCGCGGGTCATCGGCGTCGGCGGCCGGATCTTCCCCCGCTGGGACAACCCGCCGCCCGCCTGGTGGCCGGAGGAGTTCCTGTGGGTCGTCGGCTCCACCTACCGGGGCATGCCGGAGACGACCGCGCCCGTACGGAACGGCATCTGCGCCAACATGTCGCTCCGCCGCCAGGCGATCCTCGACGCCGGCGGCTTCTCCGACGACATGGGCCGCGTCGGCACCCGGCCCACCGGCTGCGACGAGACCGAACTGTGCATCCGCATCGCCAGGCGCAACCCCGGCACGGTGATCCTGTACGAACCGTCCGCCGTGGTCCACCACCACGTGCCCCCGGGCCGGAACAACGCGAAGTACTTCCGGGCCCGCTGCTTCGCCGAAGGCATCTCCAAAGCCGTCGTCAGCAGGATCGCCGGTACGGACAAGGCACTGTCCAGCGAGACGTCCTACCTCACCTCCACGATCCCGCGCGGCCTCCTGCGGGCGCTGAAACCCGGCGGGCCCGCGCTGTCCACCTTCGTCGCCCTCCTGGTCGGCGTGCTGTGGACCACCTGCGGATACGCGTACGGCCGGGTCCTGGGCACCTCCGGCACCCACGCCGACTCCAAGAAGGGACACAGCAGGCGGCGGCTCGCCCTGGACACGGTCGGCTGGACGGCCCTGCCCGCCGCGCTCGGCCTGTGGGTCTGGTCGCTGCACCGGATCGACGTCACCCACATGGGGGACCTCGGCCTCGTCTCACTGCTGCCCGGCACCTACTGGGCCGGCCTCGTGCTCCTCGCGGTCGGCTTCGCGGCCTCGCTCCTGGGCCGGGACACCTCCAGCTTCCGGTACGCCCTGTACTCCCTCGGGCTCATCGCGATGATCCACGCGACCCCGGCGGTCCTGTACGAGAACCTGCGCTACGCCTGGGCGTGGAAGCACGTCGACATCATCGACCAGATGCTCCGGCACGGCGGCACACTGTCCCAGGACCAGGCCGGGGAACTGGCCGCCTACCACCAGTGGCCCGGGTTCTTCACCCTCGCCGCCACCGTGCAGAAGGCCGTCGGCCTCGACACCACGCTGAAGATCGCCCAGTGGGCGCCGGTGTTCTTCAACGTCATGCTCATCCCCCCGCTGATCCTGCTGTACCGGCGGTTCACCGGAAACCGCAGGCTGCGCTGGGCCGCGGTGTTCCTGTTCCTGTCAGCCTCCTGGGTCGGCCAGGACTACTTCTCACCGCAGGCCTTCGTCTACTTCCTGTACATCACCGCCGCGGCCCTGCTCCTGAAGCGCGGCCCCGGCGGCCGGCGGCGCGGCCTCATCGCCCTGGTGGTCGGCGCGGCCGTCATCTCCTCGCACCAGCTCACCCCGGTGCTCACCGTCTCGGCTGCCTTCTCCCTGCTGCTGGTGAAGAAGTACCGCCGCCTGGGGGTGTGGTGCCTGTTCATCACCGCGTCGATGGTGCTCGCGTGGAACCTCACGGCGGCCCGCCCGTTCGTCTGGTCGCAGGTCGACGCCACCCTGCAGCAGCTCGGCGACCTCGGTGCCAACGCGGACGCCGGATTCGTGAAGTCCGGCGACGCCGCCCCGGGCCAGGCCCTGGTCGCCCGGATGGACCGGGCACTGTCCGGCGGGATCATCCTCCTCGCGGTCATCGGCGCGGCCCGATGGAAATGGCTGCGGAAGACGCCGGCGGCGTGGCTCTCGCTCGCCCCGCTGCCGCTGCTCGCGGGCGGCGCCTACGGCGGGGAGATCATCTTCCGCGCCTACCTGTTCGCCCTGCCCACCGTCGCGTTCCTCGCCGCCTGCGCGCTGTCCGCGACATGGCTGCCCCGGACCCGCAGGCGGACACCGCGGTTCCTGCGCCCCGTCGCGGTCCGGGCGGTCGTGCTCCCCGTCGTCTTCGGACTCATGATGACCGGACTGGTCTTCGGCTACTACGGCAAGGACAACCAGTACCGCTTCACCAACGATGAGGTCGCCTCGGTCAGCCGGATGTACCGCGAAGTGCCGCGCAACTCGCTCATCGTCACGGAGACCAACAACTTCCCCGCCGCGTACGCCGGTTCGGAGTTCTACTTCCACCGCTGGTTCGCCATGGAGGACCACCAGCTCCAGGTGGCCGTACTCGCCGACCCGGTAAAGGCGGTGACCGCGCTGATGGCCACCTACCCGAAGGTGGACGCCTACCTCTTCCTCACCCGCACCCAGCGGACCGAGACTGAGGAGACCGGGCTGCTGCCGCGCGGGACGATGGACAGGATCGACCACGACGCGGGCCTCTCACCGAAGTTCACCCTGGTCTTCCGCAGCAAGGACGCGGTGCTCTACCACCTGGACCCGGCCCTCCAGGGCATCGGCGTCGAAGACCCCGGCGACCCCGACCCCGTACCGCTGCCCCCGGACAACCCCGGCGCCGCGGGCGGCGCCGGACCGGTCGTCCCCGGACTGCCCGTCGTGCCCGGGGTTCCCGGTTTCGTCGGCGCACCGCCCGGCGGAGTCGTGCCCGGACTGCCCCGGATCACCGGCGTGCCCGGCGCGCCGCAGGCCGCAACCACATCCGGCACCACCGGCGGCTAGGACTGACGATGACGGACAACACGTACTACGCGAAGCCGGTGTACCGCCCGCTGGTGGCCCGGCTGCCGGTACGGCTGCTGCTGACCGCCGTCGCCTGGGGCGCGTTCGCCGCCCTGCGCCTCCCCCCGGTCTCGCCGCTGCGCACGGTGCTCACCGTCCTGTTCCTGGCGCTCGGCCCCGGCGCAGCCGTACTGCGGGCGCTGTCCCACAGCCGGGCGGGCGCACGCTACTTCGAACCGCTGGAGGGCGGGGTCCTGGCCGTCGCCGTCAGCCTGTCCCTGGCCGCCGTGGCCTCCGAGGCCTACTTCATGGCCCAGGCCTTCACCCCCGAACGGGTGCTGTTCACCCTGGCCGTGTTCACCACCCTGGTCGCACTGACCCCACTGCCGCGCCGCCGCTCCGGCTAAGCGCGCCGCCGGACGACCCCGTCCGACGAAGGCCGCTCCGCTTGATGACTTTGTCCCAGGACGAGGGAGAAGGACAGTGGAACCCATAGAACCGGTACCGGTCCTGCTGTACCACGCGGTGGACGACGACCCGCCGTCGTGGATCGCGCCGTACACCGTCACCCCGCGCCGCTTCGCCGAGCAGATGGACGAAGTCATCGCCAGCGGGCGGGAACCCGTCAGCATGGCCCGCCTCGGCGAATCCCTGCACAGCCGAAGGCCGTTGCCGCGCAAGTGCGTGGCCATCACCTTCGACGACGGCTACACGGACTTCCTGAGCGCCGCCGTCCCCGCGCTGGTCCAGCGGGAACTGCCGGCCACGCTGTACGTGACGACCGGAGCCATCGAACCGGTCGACCGCTCGCCGCTGGCCGACGCCGACATGCTCACCTGGGCGCAACTGCGCTCCCTGGTCGACGTCCCCGGCGTGGACCTGGGTGCGCACAGCATCACGCACCGCGAGCTGGACACCCTCCCGGTCCCGGTCATGCGCCGTGAGGTCGCCGACTCGAGGAAACGCCTGGAGGACGAACTCGGGATCGCCGTCGACTCGTTCGCCTACCCCTTCGGCTACAGCAGCCAGGCCGTCCGCGACGCCGTCCGCGACGCGGGCATGGACACCGGGGCCGCCGTCCGCTACGCCCACAGCTCCCGCTACGACGACCCTTACATGGTGTCGCGGCTGATGGTGTACGCGGACACTCCGCGCGCGGTGTTCAGCGGCTGGCTGCGCGGTCTGGAGGCCCCGGTCGCGCCGTTCAAGGAGAGCGTCAGGACAAAGGGCTGGCGCGCGGTCCGCCGCACGAAGGCCCGCTACAAGGGGCATCCGGTTCCGTCGGGCGGGGACTCTGCGGCGTACCGCTGAGCGGGCGGGGCGCCGGCGGGCGCACTGGGGCGGACTCCGTGCTTCCACCACATCTGTCCCGTGTGTTCAGGCACCCCCGGGCCCGTGTGTTCAGGCACCCCCGGGCCCGGGCGGTGGGTGACGCCTGTCACCCGGTGGGGCGGCAGGGACGTTATTGTCCAGAAGATTGCGATGAGCATATTCATCGCCGGCCGGTTCGCTCGTAGAGTGTCGCCGGCGCGGAGCCCTCCGCGCGCCGCCCGGCCGTCAGCCGTTCGCGGGACGTCCCCCACGACGTCCCGTCCGCCGCTGACTCCCCCTGTTGACCGTGTGCCATGTCCCATTTTTCGCCTGAACGGCGATCAGCCACGACACAGGAGCGACCACTTTGAAACCGAAGTCCTCCCGCCGCCTGCTGGCCATCGGCACGACCCCCGTGCTCGCCGCACTGCTGCTCGGCGCGGCCCAGGGCGGTGGCCCGCCCGCCGGGCCGGGTGCGTCGGGCGCCGGCGACCCGTACTTCCCGCTGTCGGGGAACGGCGGCTACCACGTCGTCCACTACGGCCTCGGCCTCGACTACGTTCCCGGGACCAAACAGCTCGACGGGACCGCGGACCTCACCGTCACCGCGACCCAGAAGCTCAGTTCACTGAACCTGGACCTGTCCGGGCTGACCGTCGGAAGCGTCCGGATCGACGGGAAGCGGGCCGCCTTCACCCGCGACGGCGCCGAACTCACCGTCACCCCGCAGCGCCCGCTGGACAAGGGGCGGAGGTTCCACCTCGTCGTGGAGTACTCCGGTGTCCCTTCGAGCGTGGTCGACCCGGACGGTTCCGCGGACGGCTGGATCATCCAGCCCGACGGCTCGGCGTTCGTCGCCGGCGAACCCCAGGGCGCGATGACCTGGTTCCCGGCCAACAACCACCCCAAGGACAAGTCCACCTACGACGTGACCGTCACCGTCCCCGACGGGTGGACAGCGGTGTCCAACGGCCGCCTCCGCGACCGGCGCAGCCACGACGGGAAGACCACCTTCGCCTGGCGCGAGTCCGATCCGATGGCGGCCTACCTGGCCACGGCGAGCGTCGCGAAGTTCCAGACCAAGGAGTACACGACGGCGGGCGGCATCCCCGTCTACACCGCGGTTGTGCCCGGTCTGGTCGAATCGTCCGCTCCCGCGCTGGACCGTATCCCTGAGATCATCGACTGGGAAGCAGGGATCTTCGGGAAGTACCCGTTCGACGCCGCGGGTGCCATCGTTGAGGACGCACCTGACGTGGGCTACGCCCTGGAGACCCAGACCAGGCCGGTCTACGACCGCGCACCCGATCTCAGCACGGTCGTCCACGAGACCGCGCACCAGTGGTTCGGCAACTCCGTCAGTCTGACCAAGTGGCAGGACATCTGGCTGAACGAGGGTTTCGCCACCTACGCCGAGTGGCTGTGGGAGGCCGACCACGGCGGAGTGGGCACGGCGCAGCAGTTCGCCGACTCCTACGCGCTCCCCGCGACCGACAGTCTGTGGGCCTTCCCCGCCGGGGACCCGGGCGACGGCGCCCACCTCTTCGCCAAGCCGCCCTACCAGCGCGGCGCCATGGTGCTGGAGAAGCTCCGCCAGGCCGTCGGCGACCGGGACTTCTTCCGCATTCTGAAGACCTGGGCCACGGAGAACCGCTACGGCCAGGCCGACAGCGCCGGGTTCATCGCCCTGAGTAAGAAGATCTCCGGGAAGAACCTCGACGGGTTGTTCGCTGTCTGGCTGTACGGCAAGGGCAAGCCCGCGACGCCTTAAGGGTCCGGCAGTGGCGCCGGGTGCGACGACCGCGATGCGGGCGCCGCACCCGGAGTCGCCGACCTCGGTCAGGGCTGCTTGTAGATCGAATGATCACCGATGCGCCGCCAGATCAGGACGGCTTCGCCGGTTTCGGTAGTGTCGAGATGGAAGGTCGCGCGTCCGTCGGGAGCGGCGAAGTTCCACGTCAGTGAATAGATTTCGCTGTTGCACAACCGATGGATCCGCAAGCGCTTGGGCCAGGGTGGAACACCTGCGAAGGACCCGGCGGCGATTGCGGGGAGGAAGTGCTCACGCAGTGCGCTCAGGAACCTGTCCTGGTGCTGCCGGGGCAGCCGGGCCAGGTCGCGCTGGAATGCGTCAAGGGTGCTGTACTTCACGCATCCTCCGGGAGGCGGCTGTCCGCCACGATCTTTTCCAGGCCGGCGAGCAGGTCCGCGGCTCCGGCGTAGTCGGTAAGACGCCCGGCGGCCAGGTCGGCTTCAGCCTCTTTCTCCGCAGCCTGGTGACCAGGGGTCCAGAACCAGGTTTCGTCCACCGGGACAGGGAGGGTCGGGCGTAGCTCGAGTACGCCGTCGTCCCGTTCGGTGATCTCTACCTGCGCGCCTGGCTCGTCCAGACGGTACTTCCGGCGCAGCTCAGCGGGGAGGGCGACGGTTCCGCGGCCCTGGACGGCGAGGTATCCGTGGAAAGTCATGTCTCTCAGCATGATCTGTAATCGTTAAGGAAGCAAGCGGTTTTGCAGTAATGCGGCAGAGCGGCAGTCTGCGTGCTACTGAGTGGGCTCGCCGGAAGCGTGCGGTTGTTGCACTGCGTCGTGCGGCAACCGCACGCTTCATCGTTCCTGGCGGGTGAATCCGTGTCGCCGAAACCCGCATCGGTTGAATCGACCCTTCAGGCCGCCTGCTGTATTCGTATGGCCGGCTGGTGGACGCCGCTGAGGCGGTCGAGGCGCAGTGGCCGGACACGGTCGCGGCCTTCCTCGCGGGTCACCCCTTGGAGGACATGCCGCAGGCCCTGTGGTTCGACGAGCTGAGTCAGGAGACGGTGCGGGTGCTCGACGGAAGTCCGGGGTGTTGTCCCTGGAACCGCTGACCTCGACGGGCTCGTCCAGTCCTACGCCCTGACGCTCCTCCGTTGCCCCACCGGATCAACTGTCCGTGGGGGGAGGTGCACGGACCCGGCCGGCCGGTTGGCGTGGGAGTGAAGTGAATGGATGTATGAGGAATTGAATATCGCGTGAAAATTGCCCCACCCAGCTGAGGTCAAGCCTGAAATTTCACATTTCGTGACGGAGTCGCATACGTGAAGAGCCGCAAAACCATGATCCTCGTCGCCGCCGACGCGGGAGTCGCCATCCTCGCCGGCGGCACCATAGCCGCCGAGTCGTCCTCCGACGACTCCGCCGCCAATCTGGCAGCTACCGCGTCCCAGGACCAACCCACCACCGAACTCACCACCGTCGACCTCCCCGCCGACGGATCCGGAACATCCGTCGATCTGCCGGAGCGTCAGACCGAGACCTTCGGCATGATCGGTGTCACCTGGGCTGATCCGAACGCTGAGCTGGACGGCACCCCGCAGGTCCGCACCCGGTCGCAGGACACCGGGCAGTGGTCCGACTGGCGGGACCTGGAGACCGGGGACAGCCGGGCGGCGGATGCCAGCGGCGAGCGGAACCTCTCGGCACGGCGCGGCGCGACCGCGGCCCTGTGGGTCGGCAGGTCGAACGGCGTTCAGGTCAGGACGGTTCCGGCGAACACGACAGCGGCAAACACAGCAACGGCGAACAAGGCTGTGGCGAAGAAGCTGCCGGCGGGGCTGCGCCTTGAGCTGATCAACCCGTGGACGGCTGCGGCGAAGAAGTTGCCCACGCCGACCAAGAAGACCACCGTTCCGGCGAAGACCCCAGATCCGGTTGTGTCGGCTGTGGCGAGCAGTACGCAGTCTTCCGTACCGTCGTCTGCTGTGCCGACCGTCTCGGAGTCGGCGGCGTCGACCAAGCCGTCGACCAAGCCGTCGACCTCCACTGTCCCGACGGCATCCCCGATTTCCGGTCTCGTCACCCGCACGGGTTGGGGTGCGGACGAGACGATGAACACCGAAAACCCGATGTACGGCTCTTCGGTCAAGGTCATATTCGTCCACCACACCGCGACCGCGAGCGACTACAACTGCGCGGACTCCCCGGCGATCGTGCGCAGCCTGCACGTCTACCACGTGAAGTCGAACGGCTGGAAGGACCTCGGCTACAACTTCCTGGTCGACAAGTGCGGCACAGTCTTCGAAGGCCGCAAGGGCGGCGTCGACAAGCCGGTCATCGGCGCGCACACCCTCGGTTTCAACACCGACACCGCGAGCATCGCGGTGATCGGCACCTATATCAACGGCGGTGTGGACGCCAACGTGCAGGCCACGGTGGCGCAGGTCGCCGCGTACAAGCTCCAGACCTACGGCAACGACCCGGAGGGCAAGGTCACGCTCTCCGCGGTGATCGACAACGGCAAGTTCAAGCCCGGCCAGCCGGTGTCCTTCAATCGCATCTCCGGCCACCGCGACGCGTTCGCCACGGAGTGCCCGGGGACGACGCTGTACAACCAGCTCCCGGCGATCCGTACGCAGGCCGCGAAGGCGGCGGTGACCCGCTGACCGGGAACTGACGGTGCGCAGGGTGGCCGCACTTCATGGTGCAGCCGCGTGAAGCGTGCGGTTGTCGCACTACATAGTGCGACAACCGCACGCTTTGTGGTTTTCCTGGGCGGCGATGTGCTCCAGCTCGTCCAGTCGTGGGGCCTGGTGACCAGGTGTCAAAAACCAGGTCTCGTCCACTGTGACGGGAAGTCTTCCCGTCACAGGAACGCCTTGATGAACGCGGTGTCCACCGTGACATCGACAGGTGCGGGAAGAAGGACCGATTTGCCTACCCGGTGGATCAGTCGTGTCGTGTAGCCGCTCGGCTGCGGGTCGGTGAAGACGATGACTTCGTGCTGCTTGCGGTCGATGACGAACAGGTCCGGCGTACGTCCGTACCCACCGCCGACGGTGAACTCCAGGCGCGGCCGGCCGGGCAGGGCAAGAAGGAGGAGCCTGACCGGGCGGTCCGGTGCCGTACCGCCGAGCGTTAGGACAAACGGCTGTTGCAGGCGTTCACCTGCACTGCGGCGCGACCACGGGAGGCGCCTCCAGCCGCACCGTCACCGACTTCGACGTCGGTGTATTGCTCACATCCGCCGTACTGTCCAGCGGCACCAGCACGTTCGTCTCCGGGAAGTACGCGGCACAGCAGCCTCTGGCCGTCGGGTAGGAGACAAGACGGAAGCCGGGGGCCCGGCGTTCGCTCCCGTCGGTCCACTCGCTGACGATGTCGACCGTGCCGCCGTCCGCGAGGCCGAGGTCGTGCAGGTCGTCGGGGTTGACGAAGACCACCCGGCGGCCGTTCTTGATGCCGCGGTAGCGGTCGTCCAGGCCGTAGATCGTGGTGTTGTACTGATCGTGCGAGCGCACGGTCTGGAGGATCAGCCGGCCGGCCGGGACCCGCAGGACCTCCAGCGGGTTGACCGAGAAGTTGGCCTTGCCCGTGTCCGTGGGGAACGTCCGCGCGTCCCGCGGGCCGTGCGGGAGGACGAAGCCCTCCGGCTTCCGGGCCCGCGCGTTGAAGTCGTCGAAGCCTGGGACCACCCGGGAGATCCGGTCGCGGATCAGGTCGTAGTCGTCGCTGAACGCACGCCACGGGATGTCGGATGAAGGGAGCGCCGCAAGGGCCAGCCCGCAGACGATCGAGACCTCCGAACGCAGCTGCGGGGAAGCGGGCTTCAGCCGTCCGGTGGAGCCGTGCACCGCGCTCATGGAGTCCTCGACGGTGACGAACTGCGGCCCCGCCGCCTGCACATCGGCCTCCGTGCGGCCCAGGCACGGGAGGATCAGCGCGCGCTTCCCGGTGACCGCGTGCGAGCGGTTCAGCTTGGTGGAGACCTGAACTGTGAGCGAAGTCGTACGCAGCGCCGCCTCGGTCACCGTGGTGTCCGGTGTCGCGGCGGTGAAGTTGCCGCCGAGGGCGATGAAGACCTTCACCTTCCCGTCGCGCATCGCGCGGATGCTGTCGACCACGTCGTGGCCGTGCTCGCGCGGCGGCTCGAAGCCGAACTCCTGGCCCAGGGCGTCCAGGAACGCGGGGGAGGGCTTTTCGTAGATGCCCATCGTACGGTCGCCCTGGACGTTGGAATGCCCGCGGACGGGGCACACCCCGGCGCCTTCGCGGCCGACATTCCCGCGCAGCAGAAGGAAGTTCACCACCTCACGGATGGTCTGTACGGAGTTCTTGTGCTGCGTCAGGCCCATCGCCCAGCAGACGATGATGCTCTTCGAACCGACCACCCGGCGGTGGATGCCCTCGATCTGAGCCCGGGTCAGACCCGTGGCCTCCAGCACCTCGGCCCAGTCGGTGTTCCGTACGTCTTGTTCGAACTCCTCGAAGCCGTGCGTGTATTCATCGACGAACGGGCGGTCCACCGCGCCGTCCTCGAGGATCAGCCGGTTGAGCGCGCGGAAGAACGCCAGATCGCCGTTCAGTCGGATCTGCGCGTATTCATCGGACAGTTCCGTGCCCGAACCGATCACTCCGCCGACCTTCTGCGGGTTCTTGAACCGCATCAGCCCCGCTTCCGGCAGGGGGTTGACCGAGACGATCGTCGCGCCCGACTTCTTGGCCTTCTCCAGCGCGGTGAGCATCCGGGGGTGGTTGGTGCCCGGGTTCTGCCCGACGACGAAGATCAGGTCGGCCCGGTGCAGGTCCTGGAGGGACACACTGCCCTTACCGATGCCGAGCGTCTGGGTCAGCGCGGAGCCGGACGACTCGTGGCACATGTTGGAGCAGTCAGGCAGGTTGTTGGTCCCGAAGGCCCGGACGAAGAGCTGGTAGGCGAACGCGGCTTCGTTCGACGTGCGGCCCGAGGTGTAGAAGGCGGCCTCGTCGGGGGAGCCGAGCGCGGCGAGCTCCTGCGCGATGATGCCGAACGCGGCGTCCCAGGTGATCGGCGCGTAATGTTCAGCACCAGCCGCCAGGTACATCGGGTGCGTCAGCCGGCCCTGCTGCCCCAGCCAGTAGTCGGACTTCCCGGCCAGGTCCCGTACGGAGTGCCCGGCGAAGAACTCCGGGGTCACCCGGCGCACGGTCGCCTCCTCGGCCACCGCCTTCGCGCCGTTCTCGCAGAACTCGAAGGCACTGCGGTGCTCCGGGGACTCCGGCCACGCGCAGCCGGGGCAGTCGAAGCCGTCCTTCTGGTTGACCTTCAGCAGGGTCAGCGCCGTACGCCGGACACCCATCTGCCGGTTGGCGTGCTTCAGCGACTCGACCACACCGGGGATGCCCGCGGCGTACCGCTTCGGCGGGCCGACGGTCATGCCCGCGTCGTCGACGTCCCTGATCGGCGGCTTGGTGCTCATCGGTCGCTCCCCGTGCTGGTTTCCGGACTCCGGAAAAGTGCCCGGGGACACAGTACGCCGCCGCCCGGGACGGGCCCGGCAGACGCCGGGGGCTCACTGGGAGGCCTCCTCCAGTTGCAGCGCGCCCTGTGAGACCACGTCCAGCGACTCCGTCATCAGCCGGCGGCGGGTCACCCCCAGGTTCATCAGGCTCGACGTCGTCGACCGGACCATCGCGGCCGAACCGCTGACGAACACGTCGTGGTCCTGCCAGTCCCCGTACCGGGCCAGCACGTCGGGCAGTGAACCTGAGGCCCCGCGCAGCGCCGCGATCCGCGCCAGGCCGACCTCGTCGGTCAGCGCCGGGATGACGGTGAGCCAGGAGTACACCGACGACATCTCGGTCAGCGACCGCAGGTCGTACAGGTCGCTGCAGCGTTTCGCGCCGAGGAAGACGTGTGCCTGCTGGGACAGCTGACGCTGCGCCATGTGCTGGACCAGGGCCTTGATCGGGGCGAATCCGGTGCCGCCGGCCACACACAGCACCCGGCGCAGGGCCTCGCCCCGCATCACCAGGCCGCCGCGCGCCGGGCCGAGCCGCAGATGGTCGCCGACCCGGGCGCGGTGCACCAGTGCCGTGCTGACCCAGCCGGCGGGCACCGCCTTGATGTGGAACTCCAGGAGGTTGTCCGGCCGGGGGGCGTTGGCCATCGAGAACTGCCGCCACACCCGCGGCCACCACGGGGTCTCCAGCGTCACGTGCTGCCCCGGGCGGTAGGGCAGGACCCGGTCGGGCAGCACGGTGAGCACGGCGATGTCGGAGCCGCGCATCTCGTGCCCCACTATCTGCCCGTCCCACCACGGCGGTGAGATCTCGGCGTCCTCCGCGGCGGCGTTGATCATGACCTTCGAGGCCCAGTCGTACACCTCCAGCCAGGCGTCCTGGAGGCTTTTGTTCCACTCCGCGCCCAAATAACGGGCCAGAGCGCCAATCAGGCTGGACCCCACGGCGGCGTACTGGTCCGGTTCCACGCCGTACTTACGGTGGTCCCGGCCCAACTGCCGCAGGAAGCGCTCCAGGCCTTCGGGGTCGTCCGCGCCCTTCCCCAGGCGCAGCAGCGCGGAGAGCAACCGGTCACGCTGGCCGTCCATGGCGGCCGGGAACATGCTGCGCAGGTCGGGGCGCTGCAGGAACAACAGTGCGTAGAAGTGCGACACCAGGCCGTCCGCATCCGGGCCGACCAGGGCCAGGCTCTGCTGCAACAGTTCGGGTTTCACGCTGTCCGCCGATTCTCCGGTGTTCCTACCCGTACGCCTGAGCGGGGCGCGGGACGGCTTTGAAGCACACGGCGCGGGCTGGTCCGGAAAGGACTGCTCCGCGCCAGCACAGGTAACCGACGGTAGGACCGGAGTAACTGTCCGCGGACGGGTATCGACGGAAAACGCCCGCCGCGGCTGCGGCGGGCGTACCGTTGTCGGCTGGTTTTTCCGCCGGCTCCGCTCAGCCGGACCCGGTTCTTTTCAGCGCGCCCTGCCGTACTCCCCGGCGACGATCGCGTTCGCCGCCGTCGCCGCCGGGGCCAGCGCGTCGTCCCCGCCGGCCAGGACCGCCGCCGCGAAGTCGGCCAGCGGCCGGTCGCTCCAGCCGGGCGCCACGGGGTAGGCCCGGCCCGCCGCGGGCATCAGCTGCATCGCGGTCCGCAGCATCGGGTTCTGCAGGGTCACGTCCGTGTCCAGGCCGGTGACCGCGGGGGCCACCCCGCTCTCGTTGGAGAGCCTGGCCCGCCACTTCCGCGAGGCGACCAGAGTCAGGAACGCGACAGCTGACGGGATGTCACGGCACTGGGCGGAGACCGCCAGGACGGACCCGCGCACGCCGACCGCGGACGGTTTGTCCAGCGTGCGGCCGGGGATCGGGAACGCGCCCAGCTTGTCCGCGAGTTCGGGACGCCCTTCAAGCGCGGCGAAGTACAGCCAGTCGTCCGCGACGACGGACGCGACCGGACCGCGGGCCAGCACCTCGGAGATCTTCGGTGCCCAGTCGGTGGCCGCGGCGGCGTCCGGCGCGTACGAACTCTGCAGTTGACGGAAGAAACGCGCACCGTTGCTGGTGGCGGGCAGGTCGAAGGTGCCGCGCCAGCTCTTGCCGTCCCGGACGGCGAAGGTGCCGCCCTCCTCCCAGACGATCGAGGCGAGAACCGGCCAGGAACGCCCGGGGAGGTACAGCGCCCGGAAGGCGGGCTCGGCGGCGTGCGCGGCCTTCAGGGCCTCCAGGCCCGCGACCCACTCCTCCCGGTTGCGCGGGACGGGGACGTTCGCGGCGGCGTACAGCGTCTTGTCGTAGAGGACGACGGGCGCCCGCGCGTACAGCGGCATCGCCCGTATCTGGTCGTCCACCGTGCACGCCGTCTTCATCGCGGGCAGCCAGTCGGCGGCCTCCAGCTCGACCTGATAGCCACTCAGGTCGGCGAGCCGTCCGGCCGCCGCGTACCGGGCCACCGACAGGGCGTCCAGTTCGATGATGTCCGGGCCCTGACCCGAAGCCAGAGCGGTGTCGAGCACCGCCTGGAAACGGTCCGCGGACTGGGACCGCGGTTCGACCACGGCCAGGGCCTGCCTGGACCCGAACTCCGCGGCGGCGTCCCGCATCAGCTCCGGACGCAGGCCGCTGCTCTGCGTCCACAACTGGAGGACGGAGCGGTGCGGCGGGGTGGACACCGCGGCGGCCGGCTTCCCGGTACCGCCGCGCCCGGTCAGCCACGCGGCGATCCCGCCGCCGACGGCGACGGTCCCGGCGGTCGCGCCGAAACCGATCAGCCGGCGGCGGGACACTCCGCCGGGTTTCGCCCGTGATGACCGCGTACGGGAGGACCTGTGCCCGGCGCCGTGTGCCGGGGGCGGCGGACCGGCGCTGCGCGCGCGCCGGGAGCGGCCGTCCGGCGCGGCCGGCGCGTCGCGCGGAACCCCGGAAGGATCCGGTACGGGACTGGGGCCGACGTCGTACGGGCCCGCCGTGTGTGCGGGGCGCGGAGCCTCGAACGGCGTTGTGGCACCGGGGGAGTCCGCGTCCGCGAAACCAGCGTCCGTAGGTCCCGAGCCCGCGAATCCCGCGTCCGTAGGTCCCGAGCCCGCGAATCCCGCGTCCGTAGGTCCCGAGCCCGCGAATCCCGCGTCCGTAGGTCCCGAGCCCGCGAAACCAGCGTTCGCGGAGCCGGGGTAGTCCGCCTCCGGCGCGGCCGGCGGCGGGATCCGGTCCCACGGTTGCGCGGCCCGCTGCCCGATCAGCGCGCTCAGCGCGGTCGGCTGCCAGCCGTGGACACTGTTGTCGACGAACCGCTCCCGTACCTGCTCGGAGTCAGGGCGGGCCGCGGGGTCCTTGGCGAGCGCCGCGGCCAGGACGTCGCGCAGTGCCGCGGGCACCCCCGTCAGGTCAGGACCGCCCCGGACGACCCGCTCGATCAGGCCAGGCTTCGTGTCGTCGCCGAACGGCCCGTTGCCGGTCGCCGCGTGCACCAGGAGCGAACCGAGTGTGAACACGTCCGACGCCGTACCCGCCGGTTCCGAACGCAACTGTTCGGGTGCACGGAAGCCCGGAGCCTCCAGGACTGTGCCGAGGATCACTCCGGTGTCGGTGACCGAAGTGCCCACCGCGTCGGCCCGGGTGACCCCCAGTCCGACGACCACCGGGCCGTCCGGAGTCAATACCACGCCGGACAGGTCGAGCCCGCCGTGCACCAGGCCTGACTCGTGCAGCGCGCGCAGCGCCTCGGCCAGCCCGACGGCGAGCATCCGTACGGACGGCTCGGGGAAGGGCCCGCACTCGCGCAGCGCCTCACCGAGGGTGATACCCGCGATGTACGAGGTCGCCAACCACAGCACCGGGCCCGTCGTCCCGGCGTCCAGCACCCGGACGGTGAACGGGCTGTCGACCGTGGCCGCAGCCGCCGTCCGGTGCGCGAAAGCCGCCCGGAACCCGGGGTCACGGGCGGTCTCCGGGCGTACGACAGTCAACGCGGCGGGGGATCCTTCGGGCCCCGCCGCCAGGTACACCCGGGCGGTCGTGCCCTCCCCGAGTCTCGCCAGGACCCGGTACGGGCCGGCTTCCCGGGGGTCCTCCTCGTGCAGGGGCCGCATCACACCTCCTCTGTCCGCCGCCGCGCGATGTCGGTCCGGCGTCCGGAGACTTCGCGGCAGAGACCTGATTCCACGGCCGACGGGGCAGGCGTCCGCAGGTGTGTCGGCCGTCCTCCCGCGAACAGTCCGGCAGTCTGTCACAGGTCGCCGGAATGATCGGGTCAGTCGTCCGGTCCGTGCGGCCACCGTGCTGCCGCCCGCCCCGTTGTCCGGGCCACTCGGCGAACCGCCCGCGGTCCGACGCCGTCGCGTCGCTGCTGCCACGGGGTGCGCCGGAACACTGTCCGGGCTCGTCAGGGCCCCCGTCCATACGCCGTCCGCCGTCGACCACCCCGGGCCTGCGCCGGGCCTGCGACGCGGCGGAGGGGCCGCGCACCAGGACACCCGATGCACGTGCGGCCGCAGCACACGCCGGATCACAGTTCGATGATGTGCGCACATGCACGTGCATCCGGCCTTGCACCCGCCCCGTGCGTCGGCATAATGAATGTGTTCGCGCGTATGCGCACGTGTCGACACCAAGTCGCACGGCAGATTCACCCGATGGGGGCACGGTGATGTCGGTTCGTGCACCGCAGCGTGACCAGGCTGTGGCAGACCGCCCACGCCAGGTCCCCGGCACCGCCCACCACGGCCGCCCGGAGGCGTTGATGAGTGTCGCGAGCCCGGTCACCGCACGGATGGCCGAGTTGCTCCGCGCTGACGCGCCCCCCGGACCACCCGGGGCCGGTGAAAACGCGGACGACGGCCCCGAAGTCGAGATACACACCCTGGACTGCGGACGCGAATCCGCCCGTGAGGCAAGGGACTTCACCCGACGCACGCTCGACCTGTGGGGTGTCCCCGAACTCCTCGACGACCTAGTGCTCGTCGTCTCCGAACTGGTCACCAACGCGGTCTGCCACGGCGTCGCCCCCAGGCCCGCCGGCGGCACGCCCCCGTCCCTCGTCGCATCGGTCCGGATCGCACTGCTGCGCCGGGGCCGCCGGGTGGTGTGCGCGGTGCAGGACCCGGGCGGCGCGCTGCCCGGGATCGCCGAAGTGCCGCACGAGATACTCGGCGGTGTCGACCCGGAACCCCGTGACCGTACGGTCTTCATCCAGAAGAGGGTCGAACCCCCGGCTGTCGACCCGGAATTCCTCTTCGACGACAACGCCGAGAGCGGGCGCGGCCTGCACATCGTCGGCTGTTTCAGCACGGCCTGGGGCTGGTTCCCGCTCCCGCCCGCGGACCCGCACCGGTGCGACGCCCGGCCGGCCGGCAAAGTCGTCTGGGCCCAATTCGAAATCGCCCACTGAACCGGCCGCTGAACCTCAGGTCTGCGACCTTCAGGACCGAGTAGGGCAACCGGAGCCCCGTTCGCGTCTCTTATGTCTGCGATCTTCAGGACCGAGTAGGGGAACCGTAGCCCCCGTTCGTGTCTCTAAGTCTGTGACCGGAAAACGTTGCTTCCCATACTTCCGGCTTTTGCGGGCATACGCTCACGCAGCGTGCCTGACGGTCAGTCACCCGGATTCGAATAGGCCGGTTCGCGCTGGTCGTTGCCGTGATCGCAGAGAATCGTGTGCGCTACGATGAGGCAAAGATATTGCATATGCATGGCATCTCTGCACGGCTCGATGCACGTGCAGACGGAGGGTGCCGATGAGTGTATGCGCGACCTGCGGGGCCGATGGTGTTCAGTGAAATCGAATGCCCGGCGAAAGGCCAGGAGAGCAGGCATGCAACGGATGCACGACGGGATACCCAACGGAACCGCCGCGTCGGCGCTGCACGGCGTGCGCTGGCACAAGAGCCGGCGCAGCAACTCCCAGGGGAACTGCGTGGAGATGGCCAGGCTCCCGGACGGAGACGTGGCCGTGCGCAACTCCCGTGACCCGCAGGGCCCGGCGCTCATCTACACGCAGGCGGAGATCGAAGCGCTCATCCTCGGCGCCAAGGACGGCGACTTCGACCACCTCCTCGACGGCTGACCCCCGGGGCCGCGGGTCAGCGGTCCAGGTCCTTGAGCACCCGCGACAGCAGGTCCAGGCTCAGGGCCGGGCTCAGGGCGTCGTTGTGCAGCCGCTCCGTCGCCTCGGTGTAGAGCAGCACGTCGTCGCGCTTGTCGAGGTACAGCGCACTGGTCAGCTGCTCCAGGTAGACCACGTCGGGCAGGTCGGGCTCCGGGAAGGTCAGCAGGGTGAACGGGCCGCCCTCGGCCGCGTGCGCGCCGAAACCGAACGGCATCACCTGCACGGTCACCCCGTCGAGCGCGGTGACGTCGATCAGCCGGCGGATCTGCTCCTGCATCACTGCGGGCCCGCCCACCGTACGGCGCAGCGCGGCCTCGTCGAGCACCACCGTGAGACGCGGGGGCCTGGGCCCGGTGAGGATGCGCTGCCGCTCCATCCGCAGCGTCACCCGGCGTTCGACCTCCTGGTGCGAGGCGTCCGGCTGCCCCGCCCGTACGACGGCCCGCGCGTAGTCGGCGGTCTGCAGTAGGCCGGGGACGAACTGCACTTCGTAGGTCCGGATGACCTCGGCGGCCTCCTCGAGGCCCACGTAGACCTGGAACCAGCCCGGCAGCACGTCGCTGTAGCTGTGCCACCAGCCGGTCGCGTTGGCCTCCCGGGTGAGGGTGAGCAGGGCGGCCCGCTCGGCCACGTCGCGCACGCCGTACATCGTGAGTAGATCGGCCACGTCGCGCTCCTTGAAGCTGACGCGCCCGAGCTCCATCCGGCTGATCTTCGACTCGGAGGCCCGGATTTCGTATCCGGCGTCCTCACGTGAGATGCCCTTGGACTCCCGCAGGCGCCTCAACTGGGAGCCGAGAAGGATCCGGCGGACCGTCGAGCCGGTGCCCGGCGGTGCGACAGGCATGGCCATGGAGTCTCCTGCGGCGCGATTGGAGGACAGGGGGGACGTACGGGAACCACGGGCGGGGCGCGACGGGGCAGCACAGGTGCGACGGCCGTTACCGGACCGCACCCCCGCGGTTCCTGACGGATAGTCGCCAGGAGTCTACGCCTTGGATACGACAGGCGTCCCGGGTTCCCCGAAGGATCAATTCCCGCCGCGACTCCGTTGTCTCCAGTGCGTCTTCGGGCGCCGGGTGGATCGCAGGGCACCTGTCCCCTTGCTATCCGATGCGGCGGCGGGTGTCCACTGTCAACAGCGTTTCCGGTCCCTGCCGGCGGGTTCCGCCGGGCCCGGGTTCAGCGGCCGAGGAATGCCTTCCTGAGCGCGGTGTCCAGGGCTTTCGCCGCATCGTCGGTGACCGGGCGCTCATCGGCGATCACAGCGTGGACGTGGGCCTGGAGCACTTGGGTGAACGCCCCGTAATAGACGGTCCGCGGGCGTTGGACGGACTCCTCCAAGGACGTGCGCAGGGTACGGGTGTACTCCGTGCTCGTCTGGGTCAGCCGCGGCGGGTCCTTCCCCTCGGCGACGGTGCCGGGCCGGGACGCCTGGAGGGCGTCGGCGACCGCCTTGTGGCAGGGCGGCCCCACCTCGTAGGCGGACGTCCGGGTCGCGACGAACCCCGCGTCGCGCAGACAGCGTTCGCTGGCGGCCCCGGTGAGGAAGGTGATGAGCTCGCGGGCGGGTCCGTCGCGCGGGGAGTCGGCGGTGACCGCGAGGCTCTGGCCGCCGAGGACGGCCGCGCCGGGCAGGCGGGTGACCCCGAGCTCCACGCCCGTCCCCGGGGGGAGGGTGTCGCGCAGCGCTCCGTAGGCGTAGGGCCAGTGCCGGAGGAACGCGGTGCGCCCTGCGGCGAAGTCGGTGAGACTCCCGGCCTCCCGGGAGGACAGGGCGGCGGGGAGGAGGCGTTCGTTGCCGTGGGTCCGCTTCCAGATTTCGTCCAGTCCCTTCTTGAGGCCGGCCGGGTCGGCGGTGTACTTGCCGTGGGAATCGGTGAGGTGCACCCCGACGGACTCGAACGCCTCGACCGTGTTGACCGTCAGGCCCTCGTACGCGTCGAGCTGGGTGGTCCAGCCGCCCTTGCGGACGGCGCCGGCCGAGGCGGCGAGACGATCCCAGTCCCAGCGTTTCCCGGCGGGTCCTGGAGGCATGTTGCCGGGTTCGATCCGTGCGGCCTTCAGGTAGTCGGTCCGGTAGTAGAGCAGCCCCACGTCGCTGTTGAAGGGAACGGCGTACGGGTTTTCACGCCAGGTTCCGGTGTCCGCCACATTCCGGATGAAGTCACTGTCCTTGCCCGTCAGTTGCCCGTCGAGCGCGGTCCCCTTGAGCGAGCGGACCAGTCCGGCCTCGGCGAACTCCGGTATCCAGGTGATGTCGAGGTTCACCACGTCGTAGCGGGCGCTGCGGGACTGGAGCGCGCCCAGGAGCTGGCTGCGCTGCTGGTCGGCGGCGCCGGGGAGCTCGACGAGCACGGCCTGCCGGTCCGGCGACCCCGCGTTCTCCCGGTTCCACTCGGCGATGAGCTGTTGGCGGACACCGCCGCCGCCGGTGACGTCGAGTCCGCTGGCCACCACCAGCGGCCCCTTCGCGGGGGTGCGGGAAGGAGAGGGTGCGGCGGGGGTGCCCGAGCCTCCCGAGCAGCCGGCCAGTACGGCGGCGACCGCGGCCAGGGCGAGGACTCCAGTCAGGTGACGGTGGGTCATCCGGTCTCCCCCGTACCGACCCTGGCGACCTCGTCCACGAGCTGTAGGGTCAGGTTCCCGCCCGTGTCCAGGCACCGGCCGCCCGTCTCCGCGGCGATGCGCTCGTTGACCTTGCCCGCGGCGCAGCCGCCGCTCTGGAGCGACACGGTGACGATCCGCACCGGCCCGCCCCGCGGGCTCTTCTTCACCTCGGCGACCAGACTGTCCAGTTTCGCGCCGGTGATGCCCGCGGACTCCTCGTCGTCCGTGATGAGCACGATCAGCTGCGGGCGCGTCCGGTCCGGGCTGCCGCTCAGGGACCGCAGTTTGGCCAGCGCCTCGCGCAGCGCGCCGTCGAGGTTCCCTTCCTGGCCGGGGAAGCGCGTCTGCGCCCCGGCAACCTGGGTCTGGGCAGCCGTCCGTTGGTGGGGACCGAAGGGGACGATGTCCGCGTGTCCTTCGGCCACCGCCCACACGCCGTACTCGTCGTCGGGCCCGAGGGAGGTCAGCGACTTCGCCAGCACGTCCTTCGCCTGCCCGGGGCCGTCCCAGACCCGGCGCATCGAATCCGAGCTGTCCAGGAGGTACAGCACCTGTCCGGCGCCCAGTGCCTTGCGGTAGCGGGCCAGCGTGGCCGTGAGGACGCCCGGGGCGGGTGGCTCCCCGGCGTCCGGTGGCGCGGTGAGCGTCCCGGGCAGCGGCTCTGGAGCAGCTGAGGGGCTCGGAGCGGGGGACACCGGCGGTCCCGCGTCCGCGGCCCGGTAGCCGGCGTCGGCGAAGACCGTCCGGGCTTCGGCGTCAGTGGTGAGCCACGTATAGAAGTCCATTACCGCATTTGCCCGTTCGTCTTTCTGCCGGTCGGCGCCGGTCCACTCGACGTGGATGAACGGCAGGTCGAGGTGCGCGACGTCGGTGGGGTACTGGGCGGTGCGTTTGGCGAGCTGGTCCGTGACGCAGCCGGGCCGCCGCTTGTCGTCAGCGGGCAGGTTGAACAGCGCCATGGTCTGTTCCGGCACCAACACGGCTGCCCTGTCGTCGAGTTCGGCGTTCTCCGGCTTGGCCAGCGCGCACAGCAGATCGCCGGAGGTGCGCGGTGCCGGGCTCAGCGCCTCCATTCCGCGTTCCAGTTCGAGGAGTCGGCCGCTCCCGATCGGCGACCCGCCTTCCCCCTGTCCGTACAAAGTGGCCGACGCGATGAGGGCTGTGTCCGTGTACTCGGGGTCCGCGCGCAGCAGGGTCTCGCCTTTCAACTGGTCGATGAGGCCGGCGAGTGTCACGCCGGTGAGCGTGTCAGGGGAGAAGGACAGCGTGTTGGGCACGGCCAGGACCAGCGGCGTGGAGGCGAGGTGTCCGAGCGGGTGCAGGGCCACCGCGCGGTCGGCCGTGTCCGGCGGCCCGACACGGTCCTTGGCGCTGGTGGAGGCGGGAATCCAGATGTCGGGCTGAGCCCCGAGGTCACGCTGCGGACGGAAGCAGACGCCGTCGTCCGCCGGGCACTCACCGGGCGGCGACTGCCATCGGCCGGCGGACTGGAACCCCCGTACGGCGTCGGTCGACTTCGCTTCGTAGACGGTGACGCCCACCTTCCGGCAGCCCCCGCGGCTGACGTAGGCGTCGACGGCGCTCTGGACGACGGGCCGGGTGTCGGGGTCGGTGAGCAGGCGCAGCTCCATGGGCGGGCGGCAGGCAGCCGCCTGGTCCGGGCCGGTCCACGTGTAGATCCCGAACCCGGCCGCGGCGGCGAGGAGAACGCCGGCGGCGGCGACCAGGGCCGTGCCCCGCCTGTGCCGCGTCGGCGGCACAGGTGGTGGTTCACGAGCAGGCTCCGGCTCCGGGGCCCGTTCACGCGCAGTCCCCGGTGGCGGTGTGATCGCGGCAGGCCCGCCGTCCGCGAGCGACAGCACCACATCGTGCCCACGACGGATCTCATCGGGCCACCAGGAGTCCTTTCCGATCGGCTTGTGCTGCTCCATCGCCGTACGGATCTCAGGCATAAGACCGGTGAAAGTCACGGATTCCTGGCCGCGGACCCCCTCGACCAGCAGCCGGTGGAGTTCCCGGGTGAAATCCGTACCGCCCGATTTGTTGCCGGTCGGGATCTCCGTACCGCGTTCGGCCGCGGCGAGGACCGCGAAGCTCTGCCGGGACTCGAACTCGACGTACTGCAAGGCGTTGCCCGCGTAGCAGCAGTCCAGGATGACCACCACCCAGTCGGCACGGGCGTGCGTCAGCGGATCGACCACGGAGTTCTGCCAGGAGACCGCGTCCTGGAACTGGTGGTTCCGCTTCGGGGTGTGCTGCGAGTTGGTGACCATCAGGTGCAGGTCCGTACTGTCCTTCCTGACCCTGCCGTGTCCGGCGAAGTAGACGAGCAGCAGCCCGTCGACCTCCTGGACCGCCTTGCTCAGCGCCGCGCCGAACGTATGGACGTCGACGGGGCTGCGCAGGACGACGACTTGGTCCCGGTTCAGTACACCGCGCCCTTCGGCGGTCAACGCCCCGGTCATCAGCTCCAGGCTGCGGCCGACGGCGGGCAGGTCCGGCAGATAGGTGTAACCGTCGACGCCGAGCAGCAGTGCGCGGTGCACTTTGCCGCTGTTTTCGGCCGACTTCGGGTTGTATGCGTCCACGGGGACTACGACCCCTGAACCGTGCCGCGCGGCTCCTCTGGTTCGTCGTCGGTGTCGCGCCGGATGACGCCGTCGCCTGATTCCATGCTGGAACCCGGCTCCTCGCCGGTGTCCGCCGTCCGGCGCCGGTTGCGGACCCAGGTGCGGACCGACTGCCACGCCTGGTCCGCGACGGACTGGGCCGCGCCGGAGACGATGACCAGGACGACATCCTGGAGCAGCTCGCCGGCCATCGCCTCGTGCTGCTCGGCGGACGGCTCCCGCCTGACGGTCAGCGCGTCCGCCGCCTGCGCCCTGGCGAGCCAGGGCTCGTTCAGCAACCAGGAGTTGAGCGCGTCCAGGTCCTCCCGCCGGGTGTGCGTTCCCCGGACGCTGATACGCAGCTCGGTCCGGTCCCCGTTGTCGTCCGCCATCACTGTGCCCCCATCGGCTGTGCCGCGGTCCACTGTGCCGTCCTGTCGATCCGAACTGGCCAGGTAGACCGGAGAAGTTGACTGAAAGTACCGATCGCGTACGAGAGTGAGGCAGATTATCCCAGAGTGCGGTTGATTCCCAGACAGATCCACTCGGGTGACGCCGTCGTCAGTGTCGCTCCCTGACGTGATCCGCATGTCGCAGAGCACGCACTCCTTCACGTATCTGACGTCGTCTCAAGTGTCCACCGTCGACGGCGTCGCCCGTCTGGGCCCGCAGACCTGCGGCGGGCTCACCTCGCACGGCCTCGACCCGTTCCCGCGCTTCTTCGACGGGTTCCTCACCGCGCCGCAGGCCGCGGCCTGCGGACTGCTCGCCGTCGCCGACGTGGCCGCCGCGCGGTACCACCGGCCGCTGCGCCCCGGTTCGCTCGACCCGGTGGTCACCGGGAACGGGGACAGGCTGCGGTTCGAGTCCTTCTCAGCGTGCTGCGGGGTGGCGGCCCGGCTCGACGTCCTGCCGGACGGCATCGACGGGGAAATGCTCGGAACCGGAACCATCAACACCGGCCGGATCACGAGGAGGTCACCGCCGTCCTGCTCGACCGCAGGCCCGAATGGGGCGAGGAGACCCTCGGCCGGCTGGCGGCGAAGCTCCCCGATGAGGGCTGGAGCAACGAGTGGCTCCTGGTCGACTGCCCCGCACGGGCCGGAGGGCTGCCCGCGTCGGCGGATGACAACTACACCCTGGGCTGGCTGCAGGACAAGGAGCGTACGGCCTTCGCGTACCGGTCGAAGAAGAACGACCACTTCGCCACCGCCCTCAGCGCCGGCCTTGCCGCGGACCCCTGCCTCGCGGTGATGGTGCCGCGCGTATTCGAGGCTGCCGGTGTCGGTCTGATCCTCACCGGCGACCTCTGGCAGGTGCAACAGGGCCGGGAGAGCTGGGCCGGGGCGCACGAGGCGACCTGGCTGGTGCTGACCGGTCTGCTCCCGGAGACCCGGGTGCGGGGCACGGGCGACCTGCTCCAGCTCGCCGCCGAGTGCGCGGGCCCGGCGGGAGCACGGGGGGCTTCCCCTGGCTGGACGAAATGGCCGACGGTCCGGGCACATCGAGGGTCGCCACCGAAGCCCGGCGGCTTCGAAAAGCGGTCGCGGGGTAGGCCACCGGAGGCAGTCTGATCGTTGCGAAGTGATACTTCGGAATAAACCGTATTCACAACGATCACATTTCGATAAGTGACCGACCGGTAATTTGCTGCCAAGATCGGCAGCCCCGGGCGGACACACCGCCCTAACACCACGCCCTGCGCTTCGCGGGCGGATGGAGGACACGCCTGTGCGTGCATACCGTACGGTCGCCCTCGCGGTCGTCACCCTGCTCGGCATCCTGCTGACCGTCTTCGCCTTCGCGGCGGACCTGCCGGGCAAGACCCAGGCCGTGGAGAACGTCACCGACGACTTCCGGCCGGTGTTCACCGACCAGTCACTGAAGTCCAACCGCGCGGACCTCGTCACGATGCAGGGCATGCTCAGCCAGCTGAGCAAGCAGACACTCCCCGACATGGCCGCGGCCCGCAGTATCCCGGTGCCGGCGTTCAACCAGCTTCTCGGCACGCAGTACCCGGCCGTCGGCAAGGGCCTCGCGCAGAGCCCCACGATCATGCCGCGCTTCGACACCCTCCTCGGCACTATGGAGGAGCAGGCCCCGAACTTCCGCAAGGCCGACGAGATCCCCACGGCCGACCTCCCCAACACGACGGTCACCTACCTCTACCTCGTGCCCGGCATCATCCTGATCGTCGCCGGCGGCATGGGTTTGTTCTTCCTCCGCGACCCGAAGAACAAGGGCAAGGCGACCGGCATGCTGGCCGCCGCGGCCGTCCTCGGCCTGGTCATGGTCGTCGCGACCCCCGTCACCGGCGTGATCGGCAAGACGCAGGCCGCCGAGAAGATGTTCAACGCGTTCGCCCCCACCTTCACCAAGGCCGGCTACGAGCAGGCCCGTACCGACCTGGACACCCTCAAGGCGATGTCCGACGAGATGCGCCAGAAGACGCTGCCGGCCATGGCCGCGATGGCGGGCAAGCCCACCGCGGTCTACTCGGCCGAACTCGGCCGGACGTACCCGGCCGTCGGCAAGGGGCTGCTTGAGATCGACCGCATCCTGCCGAAGTTCGACGGCATGGTGAAGATGATCGGCGCGAACGTGTCCGACTTCCAGAAGGCGAACAGCATCCCGACCAAGGGCAGTTCCGTCACGGTCATGCCGTGGCTGCTGCTCATTCCCGGGGCGCTGCTCGTCCTGGTGGCCGGAGCCGCGCTCCTCGTGGGCCCTCGCAACCCGGACAACCAGGACGATCGTGACCCGGTGAGTGTGTGACGGTGTTTCCTTGATCCTGCCGGTGGGAGGGTGTCCCCCGGCAGGTATCAACGAAGGGGAGACCGTCATGGGTGAGCAGGAGCCGTGGAACGTCCGTCCTGAGGCCGAGGACCCGGACCAGGCGCGGATGGAGCAGCTGGCCGCCCACCTGTTCGACGCCGCGCGCAACGGGGACACCAAGACCCTGGTGGCGTACGTGGACGCGGGCGTTCCAGTGGACTTGTCCAACGACAAGGGCGACACGCTGCTGATGCTGGCGGCGTACCACGGCCAGGTCGCGGCGGTCCAGGCACTGATCGAGCGCGAGGCCGACACCGACCGGCCGAACGACCGGGGCCAGACGCCGTTGGCCGGGGCCGTTTTCAAGAACGAGGCCGACGTCGTACGGGCGCTGGTGAAGGCGGGGGCCGACCCCGACGCGGGGACGCCGACGGCGCGTCAGACGGCGGCGATGTTCGGCAAGGAAGAACTGCTCGAAGGCTGAGCGCGGTTGGCGGGGAGAACCCGCACCAGCAGTAACGGTCTTGGGGTTTCCAGGCCACTGTGCCCACCACGGGCCGGCCTGCAAACCCCAAGACCGTCGCAGCGGTTCAGACCTCGCCGCGCTGCGGACCAGAACAGGCCTTAGCTCTTGCGGTTGGGGTTCCTGCGCTTCGCGGAGGCCGACCGGGCCGCCGGGCGGGCGGGGCTCCCGGCCGCGGGCTTCCGGGGGGTGGGCTTCCCAGGCTCGGGTCTCCCGGGTGAGGATTCTCCGGACGTGGTGCCCGGCGCAGCCGGGATGAGCGCGGCCAGCGCGCCCGGGGTCAGCTCCGACTGGCCGATGTCGGACAGCGCGGCGCGCTCCAGGGCTTCGGGCTGCTCGCCCGGCGGGAAGTCGGCGAGGCGGCGCAGGACGTCGAGCGCGAAGGGGGTGGGGCCTGCCGCCGGGCGGCCGTCCCGGACGAGGTCGTACGCGGTGCGCGCGGACGACACGGCGGCCGGGTCGCGGGCCGGGAGGACCAGCGCGGTCGCGGCCCGGGCCGGCACCTCGCGCCCGTTGAGCACGACCCGCACGCCGACGGAGGCTTCCGTCGGCTGCGCCGGGGCGGGGCCGCTGCCGCCGACGACCAGGAGCCGGCCGCCCAGGTCGGTGCGGATGCCGCCGTGCTCCGCCGAACCGTCGGTCGCGAAGTTCTGGTCGGTGCCGCCGGCGCCGCGTCCGCCGACGGTGCAGGGGCGGCGGCCGTCGGCTGCTGGGTGCACGGTCCAGACCAGATCGGCGTCCGCTGTAGTGAGTTCGGCTACCACGGAGCCGCTCTCGTCGAGGCCGTACACCCGGAAGCGGGCGGCCTGCCGGTAACCGGGGGGCGTGGGCTCCTGCCTCGGGTTGAACACTTCGGCGGCGATGGTGAACGGGTCCGCCCCGCTGCCGGCGCGGGCGGCGGCGACGGTGGGGTGCACGGCGGCGCTGACCACGGCGCTCAACGGCCGGTGCGGCTGGGCGGGGATCATCAGCGCGGTGCCCGTCCCGGCGCGCCAGAGAGGGCGGGCGGGGGCCGGGAGAGTGGCGGTTGTGGCTGTCATCCTGCCGACCGTATGCGCCACACCGGAGGTCAGGAACCGGCGCGGCGCACGATCACCCGGACGAGCGATGGCGCGGCTATTGCGCAGATGCCGTCCGTACGCGGATGGAAAACCGGTGGGGCGGCAGGCCTCGGGGGCCCGCCGCCCCACCGGGGGTCAGATCAGAACTTCGCGGCGAAGAGGGCCAGCGACTCGATGATGGCCTCCTGCGTGGCGCGGGTGACCTTGCCGGCCATCATCGACACGGCACCACCCTTGACCTCGGCCTCGATGCGGAACACCGACGCGTCACCGTCGGCCTCGACGATGAACTTCTCCGTCATGCCGACGCCCATCGGGCCCTTGCCGACCAGCGTGAAGGTCGAGCCCTCGACGACGTCGGCGATGGTCCACTTGATGTC
The DNA here is from genome assembly GCF_057291755.1 of Kitasatospora sp. UYEF31. NCBI lineage: Bacteria > Bacillati > Actinomycetota > Actinomycetes > Kitasatosporales > Streptomycetaceae > Kitasatospora > Kitasatospora sp. UYEF31. Next base: position 27,787 of record NZ_JBXAWK010000003.1, on the reverse strand, counting down.
CGCCGGGAAGCCCATGAGCTTCATCTTCTCGTCGTACTCCACGCCGTCCGCGATCTTGGCCGGGGCGCCGTTGGGGAACTCCACGTGGGGGGTCATCCAGGCGAAGTCGCTGAAGTCGATGAGCTTGGTCCACACGGCGGCGGGGGCGGCGGCAACGTTGGTCTGCTCGTTGATGAGGGGCATGAGTGATCCTTTTACGTCGGGCGGCAAACTGTTCGCCGTGCGGGGGTTGAGCGTTCTGCCGGGCCGGCGGGGTGCGTCGGCGGGCGGGCCGACAGTCAGGAACCCTGCCGAAGTGCTGACGTGAAGTTATCCCTGGTGTGTGACTCAGTCAATGGTCTGCTGTCTTTATGCCGGGCTCCAAGCGCGGGCGTCGTCCTCTCGTCCCCTTCGCTGCGCTCAGGGGCCGTTCGGCGCCCGCGTTGTGCTGATGTCGGGCTCCAAGCGCGGGCGTCGTCCTCTCGTCCCCTTCGCTGCGCTCAGGGGCCGTTCGGCGCCCGCGTTGTGCTGATGTCGGGCTCCAAGCGCGGGCGTCGTCCTCTCGTCCCCTTCGCTGCGCTCAGGGGCCGTTCGGCGCCCGCGCGTCGCCCGGTCGAACCGCGCCTCCGGGCGCGCTCGGGACGCTTCGCGCCCTCGCCTCGCGCGGGGGTGGGCTTCTTCGCTGCGCCCGGTCGCACTACTGGTGTCGGTGACGATCGATACCCTGGACAGCCATGAGCGGCACACCGGGGTCAGGCGCGCAGGGGCAGCAGGGTGGGGCGGTCCTGGACGGGGTGCTGGAACGCATCACCTACCACAACGACGAAAACGGCTGGACCGTCGCGCGCGTCGACACGTCGGGGCGCGGCGCGGGCGGCGACAACGACCTGCTCACCGTCGTCGGCGCGCTGCTCGGCGCCCAGCCGGGCGAAAGCCTGCGCATGCGCGGGCGCTGGGGCTCCCACCCGCAGTACGGAAAACAGTTCCTCGTCGAGTCCTACACGACCGTGCTCCCCGCCACAGTGCAGGGCATCCGCCGCTACCTGGGCTCCGGGCTGATCAAAGGCATCGGCCCGAAGACGGCCGAACGCATCGTCGAACACTTCGGCGACAAGTCCCTCGACGTGATCGACGAGGACGCCACGCAGTTGATCGCCGTACCAGGCCTCGGACCCAAGCGGACGAAACTGATCGCCCAGGCCTGGGAGGAACAGAAGGCCATCAAAGAAGTCATGGTCTTCCTGCAGGGCATCGGGATCTCCACTTCACCGGCCGTCAGGATCTTCAAGGAGTACGGCGACGCGTCGATTTCGATCGTGCGGAACGAGCCGTACCGTCTCGCGGCCGACGTGTGGGGAATCGGTTTCAAGACAGCCGACACCATCGCGCAGGCCGTCGGAATCCCGCACGATTCCCCCCAGCGGGTGAAGGCCGGGCTGCAATACACGCTGTCCCAGGGCGCCGACGCGGGCAACTGCTACTTGCCGCAGGACGATCTGATCACCGAAGCGGTCAAAATCCTCGAAGTGCCGCCGGATCTGGTCACCGGGTGCCTGGAGGAGCTGATCGGTGAAGAAGGCGCCGTACGCGAGGAGTTGCCCGGCCGGATATCACCCTCGGGTTCGCAGGGGGACCCCGTGCAGGCCGTCTACCTCGTGCCGTTCCACCGCGCGGAGATCTCCCTCGCCGGCAGGCTGCGCATGCTGCTCAACACCCGCGAGGACCGCCTGGCGCACTTCGCCGACCTCGACTGGCCCAAGGCCCTGGCGTGGCTCCACGACCGGACGGGCACCGAACTCGCACCCGAGCAGGAGCAGGCCGTACGGCTGGCCCTCACGCAGAAGGTCGCAGTCCTCACCGGCGGGCCCGGTTGCGGCAAGTCCTTCACCGTACGGTCGGTCATCGAACTCGCGAAGGCCCGCAAGGCCAAGGTCATCCTCGCCGCGCCCACCGGGCGGGCGGCCAAGCGGCTGGCCGAGCTGACCGGGTGTGAGGCGGCCACCGTGCACCGGCTCCTGGAGCTGCGCCCCGGCGGCGACGCGGCCTACGACCAGGACCGGCCGCTCGACGCCGACCTCGTGGTCGTCGACGAGGCGTCGATGCTCGACCTGCTGCTCGCCAACAAGCTGGTGAAAGCCGTCCCGCCCGGCGGCCACCTGCTGTTCGTCGGCGACGTCGACCAACTGCCCTCGGTCGGCGCGGGCGAGGTGCTGCGCGACATGCTCGCCGCCGAACCGCTGCCCCGGGTGCGCCTGACCAAGGTGTTCCGGCAGGCCCAGCAGTCAGGGGTGATCACCAACGCGCACCGCATCAACAAAGGCCAGCCGCCGGTCGTCGACGGGCTGACCGACTTCTTCCTGTTCCCCGTCGAAGAGGCCGAGGACGCGGCCCGGATGACCGTGGACGTGGTCGCTAACAGGATCCCGCGCAAATTCGGGCTCAGGGCGAGGGACATCCAGGTGCTCAGCCCCATGCACCGGGGACCCGCCGGGGCGGCGGCGCTGAACCTGCTGCTCCAGGAGGCCCTGACACCCTCCCGCCCCGGACTTCCGGAGAAGCGCTTCGGCGGCCGTACGTTCAAAGTCGGCGACAAGGTCACCCAGATCCGCAACAACTACGACAAAGGGAAGAACGGGATATTCAACGGCACCGGGGGAGTGGTCACCGGGATCAACGTCGACGACCAGAAGGTCACCGTCCTCACCGACGAGGACGAAGAGGTGCCGTACGACTTCGCCGAGCTCGACGAACTCGCCCACGCGTACGCCGTGACCATCCACCGTTCCCAGGGCAGTGAATACCCCGCCGTGGTGATCCCCGTGACGATGAGCGCCTGGATGATGCTCCAGCGCAACCTGCTCTACACGGCCGTGACGCGGGCCAAAAAACTCGTTGTGCTGGTGGGGTCCCGGAAGGCGCTCGCGCAGGCCGTACGGACCGTCTCAGCGGGCAAGAGGCACACGGGACTGGCCCACCGGCTGCGCTGATGCCCGGCTGTTCTGTCGCCGGGCTCCAAGCCCGGGCGTTGTCCCCACGCAGTCTTCGCTTCGCTCAGTCGTCGCCCGGCGCCCGCACTTCGCCCGGTCGGGCCGCGGCACCCGCCGAGCCTCGTCGGTTCCCCCGCCGCGCTCGGGACGCTTCGCGCCCCCGCACCCCGTGGTGGTGCGCTCGGTGGCGGCGGGACGCAGAAGACCCCGGCGCCTTGGCACCGGGGTCTGCGTACGGGATTTCTTAGCGGTTTATCCGGAAGGCGAAGAAGCGGCGCGTTCCGCGCTTGGCCATCTCGGCCGCCGGGATGCTCAGCGCGATCGCCACGGTCATGCACGCGCCGGTGTCGAGCAACCAGTCACCGCCGGGCAGGTCCGTCGCCCAGGCGATCATGCAGCTCATGCTGATGGCGATCCCTATGATCGTCAGCACCGCGAGCCGGCCCTGCGGCTTCGGGTACTCGATCCGGCTCACCATCAGCGCCGACGTCGCCAGGATCAGCACCGCGGCCACCGCGAACGGCAGGTTCAACAGCACGATCGACACCACCGTCATGGCGCCCATCGGGATGGGCATGCCCTGGAACACCCCGGGCTTGCCCGCGGTGCTCGCGAAACGGGCGAGCCGCAGCACACCGGCGATCAGCACCGACAGTGCCACCAGCACCGCGGGCGACTTGTTCGGACCCAGCGGCACCGCCGCCCAGGTCACCACGAAGAACGCCGGGGCGACACCGAAGGTGATCACGTCGGCGAGGTTGTCCAGCTGCGCGCCCAGCGCCGACTTGCGGAACCGGCGGGCGATGAGCCCGTCGCACAGGTCGCACATGGCACCGATGAGCATCAGGATGACCGCCGCCGCCGCGCTGCGCCGGTCGGCGGGCACGCCCGTGCTGCCCTCCATGTGCATGGAGACGGTGGCGCAGGCGAGGAAGTACACCGCGAGGAACCCGCACGTGGCGTTACCGAGGGTGACTACGTCGGCCGCGGAGATCCGCGACGACAGGGGCTCCTCGGCGTCGTCGTCCACGATGATCGCCCGCTCGAATCCGTCCAGGAACGGACTCGCGGGGTCTGCGGCTTCACGGCCGCCGGTGTCATGCCTGGTCAAGTCGAGTCTCCCCGGCTGTAGTCCGATCCCCCACGGCCACCGCGGGCACGATGCCCGGCGGCAGGTAGATGTCGACCCGCGAACCGAAGCGGATCAGGCCGATGCGCTCCCCGCGCTCGACCTCGGTCCCCGGCTCGACGTACGGGATGATACGGCGCGCCACAGCACCGGCGATCTGGACCAGCTCGATGTCGCCGAGGGCGGTGTCGAAGTGCCACACGACCCGCTCGTTGAACTCGCTGTCCTTGTTGAACGCGGGGACGAACCCACCGGCGGTGTGCTCCACCGATTTGATCGTCCCGGCCAGCGGTGCCCGGTTGACGTGCACGTTCAGCGGGCTCATGAACACGGCGACGCGTGTCCGGCCGTCCGGGTACTCGTCGATGCTCTGGACGACGCCGTCGGCCGACGACATGATGCCGTCGCCGGGGGCGGAACGCTCCGGGTCGCGGAAGAACCACAGCATGAGGCCGGTGAGCGTCGCGGTCGGCACCGCCGCCAAGGCCCAGCGCTTGTCCGAGCGCAGGGCCGCGAGACCCGTCGCCGCGGCGGTCAGGGCCGTCGGCGCGAACCACGGGGTACAGCCCCTGGCCAGGCGGTAGCCCTGCCGGTTGACGGTGGCAGTCCGGGCGATCGGCGCGCCGGGCAGCGCGGTGGAATCGTCAGTCATCGAGAACCTTTGTCGGCAGGCGTGCCCCGCAAGGCGCGGGTGGCACTCGGCGGATGCTATCTACAGCGCGGCCTGTCGTGCTCCCGTGTGTAACGGGACCCGGCCGCTGACCTGTGTGCAAACCGCCACAAAGAAGCTTAACTTTGGTCTTTTCTTGACCTGGCCCCGGTGTGTTCGCCTTGCAGGACCTATAACGCACTGAGCGGTCGACATGGTTGCCGTGACCAGGATCACTCCATCGGGTGATACCCGGGTGGGTCATGCCGCAAGGTGCTCTCATGTCTACCGATCATTGCGCGGTACCGGCCCGGACGGAAGGGCCCCTCCGCTCTGAAAAGCCGGGCGGAAGGGCTCTACCTGCTGATTCGGCGTTGATCCGGCCGCTGATACTGCTGAATCCAGGACCGGTCTTCAGCTGAGGGGGGAGGGACGCGCGCGGCCCACCGTCGTCCCCGGGCGGGCCCCGGTCGGTTCCGCGGCCAGGACGGTCGGCACACCCCGCACCACCGACGCGCGCATCCCGGCGGGTCCGCGGGTGAAGCGCCACGATCCGTCCGGGTTGTCGTAGCGCTTCCCCTCGGCCCGGACCTCGATCTCGTCCAGCGCGAAGACCGCCGCGTCCCCGGCCTTGTCGGCGGCAGGCACGCCCCGGTCGTTGAACCCGAAGTAGCCGGCCGGCTTGCCCGTGAGGTTGTGCACGGCCTCCTCGACGGTCAGCAGTCCGGTGTCGCGGACGTAGTTCGTCAACAAGTAGACATTCTCGCCGGACCCGCAGAACAACTTGGAGGTGCGCGCCCGAGTCGTTGATGTTGGTGAGCGTGTGCGGCTCCGTGACGAGGCTCCGCCGCCACCGGCTCGTCGAACAGGTCCGGAGTGCCTTTGACACAGGACTTGAGGCTGTTGGCCAGGATCCACTCAGCCAGGGCGTCGGAGATGCGCAGGCCGCGCTCCTCGGCGTACGACGCCAGGTCGGTGTCCGGCGGACCCGCGCCCGGCTCCGGGATCGCGAAGATCATCGTGTGCGGACGGTCGAGCCGGGAGATGGACGTCGTCGTCTTGTTGTCTCCAGTCCGTACGGGCCTTCCGGCGCCAGGCCCGGTCGGCCAGGGTGGCGAGCTCGGTCTCCGCGGGGCCGTTGGTCCACCCGTTCCGGGCGGCCGCCCGCTGGAAGGTCAGCGCCCGCTCGAAGTTGCAGAAGGGCTCCAGCGGCTTGTGCGGGATGTTCGGCCGGAAGTCCACGCGGTCCGCGCGCAACTTCCGGTGCGGGGCGGTGGCCTGGGCGCGCACCTCCTCCTCGCGCAAGGCGGAGGGGACGGCGGTCCACTGGCTGCGCGGCGATGCCATCACGGGGTACCGGTGAAAAGCACGCGCCACTATGGTTGGCCGATGGCATCGATCAAGCAGTTTCAAGTCACTTTTGACTGCGCGGAACCTGAACGCGTCGCCCGTTTCTGGTGCGAGGTGCTGGGGTACGTCGTACCGCCGTCGCCGGAAGGGTTTGCCACCTGGGACGATTTCAACCGCTCGCTGCCACCTGAGCAGTCGGACGCCTGGTTTGCCTGCAGTGACCCCTCAGGCGTGGGCCCGCGACTGTACTTCCAGCGCGTCCCCGAAGGGAAGGCCGCCAAGAACCGGCTGCATCTTGACGTGCGGGTCGGCACCGGGCTCGTGGGTGCGGAGCGCCTCGCCACCCTCGAGGCCGAGTGCGCACGACTGGTCGCGCTCGGCGCGGTGCACGTGCAAACACTGTTTGCCGATGACGAGAACGAGTCGTGCGTTTCGATGCGGGACATCGAGGGCAACGAGTTCTGTGTCGACTGAGGGGCCGCGAACGTTTCCTCGTTCCGTCCCCACGGGCCAGGACGAAGAACCGCCCCCGACCCGTCAGGTCGCTGTGGCGCGGATCGCCTGACCGGGCGCTCGGGACGGGCGTGCCGTCCGGCCGGTCCGACAGATTACGACAAGTTCACTGAGCCGGCGTACGAACGCTTCACTCTGAAAATCCCTGCGTCTGAGCTGGCGGGCAGAGGGATTGTCAGCGGCATCAGCTTGGATGAGCGGCATGACCGTTCACGATGTGGCCCGAGCCCTCCCTGATATCCCAGTGCTCCGGGATCTCTGCCGGTCGATGGCGATGCTGGAGGCAGTGCTGAATCCGGACGGCGAGCGGTACTTCTCGTTCAGCGCCGCATGGTCGGAGACGCAGGAGGCTGCCTCGATGCGCAACGGTTCCGGTGACGAATTCGACATCGTGTTCTCCCCGGCGGGCGCGTATGTCCGAGGCTTCGACCACGAGTCGCCGATGAGCCCCTATGCCAACGACGTGCCGTGGCCGGGTGTGCTGGATTCAGTCCCCGCGGTCTTCCAGGACTGCGTCGGGGAGCCGGCCTTCACCGACGACGGCGTCCCCAGCGTGACCGCCTGCCTATGGCGCGAAACGGGCAGCGACCGCTGGTGCGCGGGCGAGATCGACTTCCCCGAGGACCACCCGGATCCCGACGGGGCGGGGTGGCGATGGCGCCGAACGGCACCTCGCCGTTTTCGACAAAGTAGAAGGATCCCGCCGGCGCGTCGGTGAGGGCGCGCAGGTAGAGGTCGGCCACGTCGTCGATGTGTACGGTCGACCAGATGTTGCGACCGTCTCCCACGTGCCGGACGACACCGCTGTCGCGGGCCTGCCGGGCGAGTGCGGAGATCTGCACGCTGTCGCGGGCCATGCCCCGGCCGTGTCCGTAGATGAGGGTGTTGCACAGCACTACAGAGCGCACACCCCGGTCCGCCGCGGCCAGGACAAAACGGTCGAGGGCGACACGGGCGGCTTTCTCCTCAACGGGTCGCCAGTCCGATCCGGGGGCGACGGTCTCCTCGGTGAAGATCTCGTCTGAGGCGGCACCCCGTGCGTCGGTGCTGACGATGCTTGAACCACTGGTGTGCACGAGGGGACGGCCGGTGCCGGCCAGCCCTGCGACGAGTGCCTCGACAGCGCCCCGGTGGTCGCTGCTGGCGGCGTTGACTACGGCGTCGACCTCGCGGGCGTGGGCGGTGAGCAGTGGGCCGGGCAGGACCCGGTCCGCGCCGCTGAGGGCCATGGCCAGCCGCAGGACGAACTGGTTGCCGCCGTGGATCCAGACAGCTCCGGATCCGGCCGACTGCTCTTCAAGCGCGGCCGGATCGCTGGAGTGGTCACGCAGGTCCACCTCGGTCACCTCGGAGCCGCGGTCGCGCAGCATTGTGATCTCCCGCCCGGTCGCCTGCCGTCTCATCGGTTCGGGGAAGGCGTCCCGGGCGTTGCCGATCACGGCCGCTGTACGGGCGTCTCCGGCGTCGTCTACCTGCCGTTCAGCGACGCGCCGCCCCTGGAGTGGGCGCCCACTTGGCTCGTCACCAACACCACGCCCCGGATCCACGCCGTCAACCAGGCCGCCCAGGACGTCGCGACCCGGGTCTATCCGGGCCCCGGAATCGCAGTTTGTCCATGACCGGGATGAACTGCGGGCTGTCGGCGGCCTGTCCGGCGGTCAGAGTCAGGACCAGCGGACGGCACTCGCGGTCGCACGCAATGTGGACCTTGCCGTCGCGGGGATCTCGATGGGCGGCTCGCACCCGTGCCGGCGCTCCGCGCGCTGTGCCCGTCCGGTAGCGGTGGACTGCTCCACCGGCGGTTCCCCGGGCTGCTGACCGAAGTGGCCGAGAGCTGACGGACCTTCCGCCGTCCGCCCGGCCGTGTGACGATGCGCGCTCCGCGTTTCCCACACACCGTCAGATGAGGTGCCCATGACCGCCGCCTGGAACCTGCCGGCAATCCGTCCGGGCCGTGCGGCCCCCGGTGCGCTCCTGGACCGCCGGAAGGCCGCCGCCGGCTTCCCGGCCGTCCCGGAATCCGGAGCCGTCGTACGGGAGGACTCGTACGGCGGCGTCGACTGCCTGGTGTGCGAACCGGCGACCCCTCCCACGGGCACGCTGGTCTACCTGCACGGCGGCGGCTACCGCCTCGGCTCCACCAGGGTGGCCTCCGGCTTCGCCAGCCGGCTCGCGGTCGCCGCCGGACTGCGCGTGGTCTGCGCCGGTTACCGTCTCGCACCCGAACACCCTTACCCCGCGGCCCTGTACGACGCGGTGGCCGTGTACACCGACGCCGTCCGCCGGCACGGGCCCGCAGCTGTCGGCGGCGACTCGGCGGGCGGGGGACTGGCCGCCGGACTCGCGCTGGCCGCACCCCCCGACGCCAGGCCGGAGCGACTGCTGCTGATCTCGCCGTGGCTGGACATGACCATGTCCGCCGCGACTTTCGCGTCCAACGCCGAAAGCGATCAGATGATCACCTACCTCGGACTGTGCGAAGGCGCGGAGATGTACCTGCAGGGACACGACCTGCGCGACCCCTGCGCCTCCCCACTGCACGCCACGGATGAGCAACTGGCCGCGCTGCCGCCGGTGCAACTGTTCGCCTCCACCGACGAGGCGCTGCTCGGCGACGCGGTCGCGTTCACCAGCCGGGCGGCGGGGGCCGGCGTCGCAGTCGAAGCGCACTTCGTACCCGGTGTGCCCCATGTGTGGCCGACGCTCTACCCAGACCTCCCGCAGAGCCGGGCGGCCCTCGGCACGATGGCCAGTTTCTTCGGGACGTCTTTCCACACAGTGCCTTGACACACCCTCAAGTAGACTCCCTGAACGAACGGTTGGCGACGGGGAAGAAAACTGCGGCCCAACTGGAAGAAGAGTAGATGTGACCAGATTGTCACTGCCTGGGTGGATGAATGCGGCTACGGTTTATTCCAAGCCGGATCGTTCCCGCACGGGTCGTGACCGTCCGGCCCCGACAAGAGGCCTGCGGCGGGCACTACTGCGCCGACCGGGCCGGCGAGAGGACTGCGGAACGCGTGCGCCTTCAGGTGAGCAGCGAAGACCTGGCCGACTGGACCGTCATGCGGATGTCCGGTGAGGTCGATTACGCAGTCGTCCCGGAACTCGGTGAACACATAAGGAAAGCGGTCGCCGACGGCCGCCGCCGCATCATCCTCGACCTCAGTGACGTCGAGTTCTGCGACTCCACCGGCATCGGCGCGCTGGTCTCCGCCCGCCGCCTGCTGCGCTCGTGCTCCGGCCACCTGCGCCTGGTCATGCCCGACGGCGGTGAACACCGGGTCAACCGGGTCTTCACCTCGCTCGGCCTGCGTCGCCTGTTCGACGTGCACCCCACGGTCGAAGAGGCGCTGGCCGTCGACGTCGGGGACGGCGCCGAGGCCGTGGCGGGCTGACCGCCCCCGGACGTCAGGACTCGAACGTGTCGCCCAGCGGCGGGTGGTTGTTCCACGTCACGAACACCGACGACGTGCGCCCGCCGTTGGCGAAGTCCACGCGCAGCCACTGGTCGCCCGGGGTGACCCGCATCGACCAGCCGCTGTTCGGCACCGCCTGGAGGAACTTCGCCGAGCTCGCCCCGAAGCCGAACGACACACTGCCGCCCCTGACCTCGTAGGTGCGCGTCGCGCCCTTGCCGGCCGCCGGCCGCTGGTTACCCGGCGGCGCGGTGGGCGTACGGCTGGCCGGTGACCTGGAGACGACGGCACTGCTCTGCGCCGGGCCTGGCGTGCCCGCCGCGGCGGACTGTGTGGCGGACGGCACCGCGGACGGCACCGCGGACGGCACCGCGGACGGTGCCGAGGACGTCGAAGACGCCGTCGGCGGTACGGACGACACCGGCTCGCCGATCTGCCCGGCCGACGTCGGTGACGGCGTGTCAGACGCCTTCGGCGGCGCCTGCTCCGCCACCGTCATGCTCTGCGGCGGCTCGAACACCGTGTCGCGCAGCACGCTGCGTACGGCATACGTCGAAAGACCGACGGCCACCGCGGTGGCCGTCAGCCAGGCGACCACAGGAGGGATCCGACTACGCACCCGTACATCCTGACGGATCGGCACCGGCCCGACCGCACGCGGGGTGATCCACCTGTATTACAGCTGAAATGGCAGTCAGTGTCCGGGTGGTGGCCCCGCACCGCCCACCTTGTACCGTTCGCCTCATGGCACAGGTTCTGGTGGTCGAGGACGACCCCTTCGTCCGCTCGGCGCTGATCCGCTATCTGACAGGCGCCTCCCACGCCGTACGCAGTGTGGGCACCGCGTTGGAAGCGCTGCGCGAAGTCGCCAACCACCACTTCGACGTGGTCATCCTCGACCTCGGACTGCCCGACCTCGACGGCTCCGAAGCGCTGAAGATGCTGCGCGGCATATCGGACGTACCCGTCATCATCGCCACCGCCCGCGACGACGAGGCCGAAGTCGTCCGGCTGCTCAACGCCGGCGCCGACGACTACGTCACCAAACCCTTCTCCGGCGAACACCTCGGTGCCCGCATGTCCGCCGTGCTGCGCCGCGCCGGAGCCGGGGTCCGGGGCGGAAAGGCCGACGGTGACGACGCACTGCACGTCGGCGGCCTGCGCGTCGACACCCGCCGCCGCGAGGCGAGCCTGGACGGTGCCGCCCTCCAGCTCACCCGCCGCGAGTTCGACCTCCTGGCCTACCTCGCCTCCCGCGCCGGCGCCGTCGTACCGCGCCGGGAGATCCTCGCCGAGGTGTGGGGCCAGGCGTACGGCGACGACCAGACCATCGACGTCCACCTGTCCTGGCTGCGCCGCAAACTCGGCGAGAAGGCCCGCGAACCCCGCTACCTGCACACGGTGCGCGGCGTCGGCGTGAAACTCGAACCCCCGGCGACCGAGCGAAGCGACACAGATGGGAGCCCCCGGCGCTTGGAGCCCGGCATAGGGGAGCCCGGGGCGTGAGAGGCTCCCTCGCCCGCGTCGCCCTGGCCGTCACCGTGATGGTGGCCCTCGCCTTCCTCGTCCCGCTCGGCCTCGTGGTCCGCGAACTCGCCAGGGACCGGGCCTTCACCGACGCCGAACGGCAGGCCGCCGCCCTCCAGCCGGCCCTCATCATCACCACCGACCCCGCCGCGCTCGAACCCGCGCTGGCCGGAGTCCGCGCGGGAGCCCAGGGCCGCCTGGCAGTCCACCTGCCCGACAGCACCGTCCTCGGCCGGCCCCGGGCCGCCAGAGCGGACCTGGACGCTGCCCGCGGCGACGCCCGCGCCTCCCGCGTCCACACCGACGGCGGTTGGGCACTGCTCCAGCCCGTCGCCCTGGACGCCGGACGGATCACCGTCGTCGAGGTCTACGTCCCCGAGAGCGACACCTCCCGCGGCGTCACCACCGCCTGGCTCGCCCTCACCGGCGTGGCCCTCGCGCTGGTCGGCGGATCCGTCCTGGTCGCCGACCGGCTCGGTGCCCAGGTCGTCCGTTCCGCCACGGGCCTGGCCACCGCAGCCGGCCGGCTCGGCGGCGGGGACCTGCGGGTCCGCATCAAACCCGAAGGCCCGTCCGAGCTCAAAGAGGCCGCGGTCTCCTTCAACACCATGGCCGACCGGGTCTCCACGCTCCTGGCCAACGAACGCGAACTGGCCGCCGACCTGTCCCACCGGTTGCGCACACCCCTGACGGTGCTGCGGCTCAACGCTGCCTCGCTCGCGCAGGACGACGCCGGGATCGCGGTCCGGCACGCAGTCTCCCAGCTCGAGCGCGAAGTCGACGGGATCATCCGTACGGTCCGCTCCCGCGACACCACGTCCACCGAGGCCATCGGCTGCGACGCGGCGGAGGTGGTCCGCGAGCGCGTGGAGTTCTGGTCCGCGCTGGCCGAGGACCAGGACCGCGACTGCCGGCTCAGCGGAGCCGACGACCCCGTGCACGTGCCCGTGCCGCGCGGGGAACTGACCGCCGCCATCGACGCGATGGTCGGCAACGTGTTCCGGCACACCGTGGAGGGCACAGCCTTCGCCGTCACCCTGTACCCCGGGCACAACTCGGCGATCCTGCTGGTCGCCGACGCCGGGCCGGGTATCGCCGACCCGCGGGGGGCCCTGAGCCGGGGCGGCGGCAGCGGCGGTGAGGGCTCAACCGGGCTCGGCCTGGACATCGTCCGCAAGCTCGCCGAGTCCACCGGCGGGGAGGTCGGCATCGAGCGGTCCGTGCTCGGCGGCGCACAGGTGAGTGTCCGCATCGGCAGGGGCGCTGAAGAACCGCGGACCGGCCGCCGGGGTCGCCGGGAACGGCGGTCCCTCCTGGGCAAGCCGGGGCGTTTTCGTACGCGTGTCTGATCGTGCGCCGCGGCCACCCACCCCTGACTCTTTGTCACGCTGCGTGAGCACAATGCGTACGCCGGTACGTGACTGGAGGCGAAACACCCGCAGAACCCTAAGAGATCCTTAAATAGACCCTAAGAATCGGCTGTTCTGACGCATCGGCTGGTCTTCGGCGGCCCGGGAGGGTTACGGTGGGTGTGCACGGTCCGCCGGTTGTCCGACGTCATCGCACGTCCCTCCGGTCGGCCGTCCATGGTGTGACCCACACCCCCCACGGGGTCACACCGCCGGGGAAAAAACCCCAGTCCGCCGGTGTCCCTACCCCCCACCTGGGGCACCGGTGGCACACTTCGGCCCCGCAGCTCTGCTGCGGGGCCGAAGTGGTTTCTGTGCTGATGCCGGGCTCCAAGCGCGGCGTTTTCCTCCTGCCGCCTTCGCTTCGCTCAGGCGTCACTCGGCGCCGCGCGTCGCCCGGGGAAACCGCGACCTCCGGTCGCGCTCCGGGACGCTGCGCGCCCGTCGCCCGGCTGATGCCAGCCTCCAGGACGCTGCGCGCCCGTCGCCCGGCTGATGCCAGCCTCCAGGACGCTGCGCGCCCGTCGCCCGGCGGGGTGCCGCTGTGCGGTCAGTCGATCCGTACTTCGCCGTCCGCCGTACTGAACGTGACCGCGACCAGGCCGGGCTCGTCGGCGGTGACCCACTCCACCTCGACCTCGTCGAGCGGGTGCCGGTCCGGCTGGCCCAGCCAGTCGGAGATGGTCTTCGAGTCGCCGGCGATCTCCAATTTGGAGATCCGTACGTCCGACTTGTTGTCCTTGGACGGGTGCTGGTCCATGTCCTCCCACTGGATGACGTAGGGCAGCTGGGGTTCCTCGATGAGGTCGAGCACCCCGATCTGGCACCACTTCAGGTCCACGTGGTCCGGTCGCACCCGGTGACCGACGACGGCCTTGCGGCCCAGGCGCGCCTCGACGGGGGTGATGTCGTCCACCCGGGCCACCCAGCCCAGCCAGCCACCCCCCGCGTTGGCACGCTCCTTGACCGCGCGGCCGAACGGCGCGGAGCCGGTCGCCGGATGGTCCAGTGGCTCGACCACCTCAAGGTAGGTGCCCCCGGCGAGGGCGAGCAGGAAGTTCCGCGTGCCGAAGCGTGGGTGCACCCCCCCGTCGTGGAAGGAAGCGCCCAGGCGGGAGCCGAGCCGGCCGATGGTGGAGGCGAAGGAGTCAGCGTCCACGGCGTAAGAAACATGATCAAGTAGCACGCCAGGGCCGTTCCCCGAATCGGCCGGTCTGAACCCCGCAGTGCGCCCGGGTGCGCGTGGCGTCGGTCACTTCCAGGGCGCGGTTACGAGGAAAACGCAACGATCGTGGGGTCCTGGGCCGTGTGCCGCCCAGACCAGGCAAGATAGGAGGTGTGAACCTCTTCGACCAGCTGCCCGCAAAGCCCGATCCCGACGCCCTGTACGAGGTGTTCGCCGAGTGGGCCTGGGAGGAGAAGGGGCTCGCCCTCTACCCCGCGCAGGAAGAGGCTCTGATCGAGCTGGTCTCCGGCTCGAACGTCATCCTCAACACCCCCACCGGCTCGGGCAAGTCGCTGGTCGCGGCCGGTGCGCACTTCGCGGCGATGGCCCGCAAGGAGCGCAGTTTCTACACCGCGCCGATCAAGGCCCTGGTCTCGGAGAAGTTCTTCGACCTGGTCGCGATCTTCGGCACCGACAACGTCGGCATGATGACCGGCGACGCCTCGGTCAACCCGACCGCGCCCATCATCTGCTGCACCGCCGAGGTGCTGGCGAACATCGCACTGCGCGACGGCGGCAGCGCCGACGTGGGTCTGATCGTGATGGACGAGTTCCACTTCTACGGTGACCCGCAGCGCGGCTGGGCCTGGCAGATCCCGATCCTGGAGATCCCCAAGGCGCAGTTCCTGCTGATGTCGGCGACGCTCGGCGACGTCAAGAAGTTCGAAGAGGACCTCATCCGGCGCACCGGCCGGCCGACGACGGTCGTCAAGAACGCGACCCGCCCGGTCCCGCTGACCTACGCCTACAGCGTGGACCCGCTGCACGAGACCATCGAGGAACTGCTCAAGAACCGGGAAGCGCCGATCTACATCGTGCACTTCACGCAGGTCTCCGCAGTCGAACGCGCCAACTCGATGATGAGCATCAACATGCTCAGCAAAGAGGACAAGGACTCGATCAAGCGTCTGATCGGGCACTTCCGCTTCACCACGAAGTTCGGCCTCCAGTTGCAGCGCTGGGTCATGCACGGCGTGGGCGTGCACCACGCCGGCATGCTGCCCAAGTACCGCCGCCTGGTCGAGCGGCTGGCCCAGTCCGGGCTGCTCAAGGTCATCTGCGGTACGGACACGCTCGGCGTCGGCGTCAACGTGCCGATCCGCACGGTCCTGTTCACCGCCCTGTCGAAGTACGACGGCACCCGGGTACGCCGCCTGCGCGCCCGTGAGTTCCACCAGATCGCCGGGCGCGCGGGCCGGGCCGGGTTCGACACCGTCGGCAACGTCGTCGCACAGGCCCCCGAGTACGAGATTGAGAACCGCAAGGCCCTGGCCAAGGCCGGCGACGACCCGAAGAAGCGCCGCAAGGTCGTCCGGAAGAAGGCCCCGGAGGGCTTCGTCGGCTGGAACGACGAGACCTTCGAGCGCCTCCAGAGCGCCGAGCCGGAGGCGTTGTCCTCCCGCTTCCAGGTCAGCCACTCGATGCTGCTCGCGGTCATCAACCGCGACGGCAACGCGTTCGAGGCCATGCGGCACCTGCTCACCGACAACCACGAGCCGCGGGTCAACCAGGTGCGGCACATCCGGCAGGCCATCGCGATCTACCGGTCGCTGCTGGCCGGCGGCATCGTCGAGCAACTGGACGAACCCGACAAGATGGGCCGTACGGTCCAGCTCACCGTCGACCTGCAGGAGAACTTCGCGCTCAACCAGCCGCTGTCCACGTTCGCGCTCGCCGCGTTCGAGCTGCTCCCGCCGCTGTCACCGACGTACGCGCTCGACATGGTCTCCGTCGTCGAAGCCACCCTCGACGACGCCCGGCAGATCCAGGCCGCGCAGCTCAACAAGGCGCGCGGCGAAGCGATCTGGCAGATGAAGGCCGACGGGATCGAATACGACGAGCGGATGGAGCGCCTGGAGAAGATCTCGTACCCGAAGCCGCTCGAAGAGCTGCTCGACCACGCGTTCGAGATCTACCGCGGCAGCCACCCGTGGGTCGGGGACTACGAACTGCGCCCGAAGTCGGTCGTCCGCGACATGTTCGAACGGGCGATGACCTTCACGGACTACACCGCCTACTACGACATCGGCCGCGCCGAGGGCATCGTCCTGCGCTACCTGGCGTCCGCGTACAAGGCACTCCAGCAGACCATCCCCGACGACCTGAAGACCGACGAACTCCAGGACCTCATCGAGTGGCTCGGCGAGCTGGTCCGCCAGGTCGACTCCAGCCTCCTGGACGAGTGGGAGAAGCTGGCCAACCCGGACGACAACCCCGCAGCGGACACCGAGATCGTCCCCGACGACCGGCCCAAGCCGATCACCGCCAACCCGCGCGCCTTCCGGGTCCTGGTCCGCAACGAGATGTTCCGCCGGGTCGAGCTGGCCGCCCGCGACCGCGTCCGCGACCTGGGCGAACTGGACAAGGAGCTGTCCGGCTGGGACGCCGACCGCTGGGGCGACGCGCTCGACGCGTACTTCGACGAGCACGACGAGCTCAAGACCGACGCCGACGCCCGCGGCCCGAAGATGCTGATCATCAAGGAGGAGGAGGGCGTCTGGCACCTCCGCCAGATCTTCTCCGACCCGGCCGAGGACCACGACTGGGGCATCACCGCCGAGGTCGACCTCGCCGCCTCCGACGAGGCCGGGCACGCGGTCATCCACATCGTGGACGTCAACCGCATGTAGGTCCTCCCGTGCGGAAAAGAACAATGGCCGTCGTACGGGAGGACCCGTACGACGGCCATTGTCCTTTCGCTTCCGGGGACCTTAAGCGCCCGTCCGGTCATGCGGTCACGCGTTCGGCAGCAGGCTCTCGATCGCGGCGATCAGCTGCGGGTCGTGCGGGTCCGTCTTCGGGCGGAAGCGGCCGGCGATCGCGCCGTCAGCCGTGACGACGAACTTCTCGAAGTTCCACTGCACGTCGCCGGCCTCGGCAGCAGCGTCGTTGACGGCCGTCAGCTGCTCGTACAGCGGGTGCCGGGCCTCCCCGTTGACCTCGATCTTCTCAGTCAGCGGGAACGTCACGCCGTAGGACGTCGAGCAGAAGGACTGGATCTCCTCCGACGTGCCCGGCTCCTGGCCCATGAACTGGTTGCACGGCACGCCGAGCACCGTGAAGCCTTGGGCACCGTACTCCTTCTGCAACTGCTCCAGGCCTTCGTACTGCGGCGTCAGGCCGCACTTGGACGCGACGTTGACGACCAGGGTGACCTTGCCCTGCGTCAGGCCGCCCAGGGTGCCGGGCGTCCCGTCGAGCGCGGCGATGGAGGTGTCGAGCAGACTCATGTGATTACTCCTCGGTGCTGATTCCTGTCCCGACGACAGTAGTGCGCCCGCGTGGCACAAGGGTCTCCGCGTACGGGGGAACCGGTTGGGCTGTCGCCGCGTCGGACCGGAGTCCGTACGAAACAACCTGACGCGGAGGTGCTCACCATGGCAGCGACCGGCAAATCCACCAGGGGCCGCAGCGCGACTCTCCTGATCGCGGCGACCGTCCTCGGCGCGGCTCTGACAGCGTGCGGTACGGACGACAAGGGCGCCGGGGCTTCGGGCCCCTCCCAGCCGCAGACCTCGTCAGTGCCGTCAGTGCCGTCGGCACCGGCAGCGCCGTCCGCCCCGGCTGCCCCGATCGCGCCGCCGGCGGTCGAGTGCCCCGCCGACATCCCGCAGCTCCCCGCGAGTCCGCCCGCCAGCGCGCAGCAGGGCGGCCCGCTGGTGCCCGTCGGCGCGGCCGCCGCGCGGCTGTGCCAGGCGGTGTTCCCCCAGCCGGACCCGACGGCTACCGGGAGTGGCCCCACCCCGCCGCCCACCGGCGCGCCGGTCGTCCGTACGAGCGTCGACCGCATCGTCACCCAGCTCAACAGCCTGCCCACTGAGCCGCCGCAGATGTGCACCGCGGACGCCGCTGCGCCCGCCCAGTTGATCCTCGCCTACTACCCTGACGGCCGCCAGATCACAGTGGACCTCGAACTCGCAGGCTGTGGAAAGGTCGTGATGGGCGATCAGATCCGCTACGGGGCGAAGTCGCTCGTGCCGCTGCTGAAGCCGGCCGGCTGAGGTTCTCCCGCCCCCACGGTCACGCTGAAGCGCCCCGGCCTGAACGGGGTGCTTCAGCATGACCGCTGAGCCGGTGCGGCGGCTCAGCGGTCCCCGAAGGCGTACTTGAGCGGCGGCAGCGCCGCCTGCGCGTCCACGCCCGCGAACCAGAACCGGATGGCGAAGCCCGCGACAGCCTCGGTGAGCCGGGCGTGTACCAGGCCGCCGCCGTCGACCGGCACGCACCCGATGTCCACAGCCAGCGTGCGCACGACGGCGAGCGCACCGGGGTCGTCCCCGCACAGCGGCACCGCCAGCGGGGTGCCGTCGAAGACGGGCGCCCGGTAGACGTTCTCGTGGCAGATGTTGAACGCCTTGACGACATGCGCCCCGACGGCGGTGCCCGCGATGTGCTCGGCCCCCGAACGACCGTCCTGTGATGTGCGGACGAACGTCCCGAAGTCGAGCGGGACGGTGCAGTCGATAAGTGTCTTCCCGCGCAGCGGGCCGACTGCCGACAGCACGCCGGGCACGGTCGACGGAGGCAACGCCAGGAGCAGCGCATCCCCGAACTCCGCCGCTTCACGGAGAGTGCCGGCCCGGGCCCCCGGCCGATCCGCTCAGCGAGCCCAGCGGCTTTTCCCGCGTCCCGGGCACCGATCAGCAATTCGTGACCCGCCTTCGCCCAGCCGCTGCCCAGCGAACCGGCCATCTTGCCCGCGCCGAGAATTCCGATACGCATGAGTTCCTCCGTACGAACGTGGATGATGCCGTTGACTCTAGGAATCCCGAAAGGCACCGTCCGGTACGCAACGGCCCGGGCAGAATGGAGAGGTGATGGACAGTGAGGACGGCTACGTGTCGGACTGTCAGGCGAGGCTGGCCTTCGACCTGATCTCCAACACCTGGAACCCGGTGGTGGTCTGGGCGCTGCGCGAAGGCCCGCGCCGGCCGGGTGAAGCCCCCGGCCCAGTACGGAACGTGGACCGAACCGTGGCGCGGCAAGGTGAAGTCGCCCGGGATGAACAGCAGCCGCGCGGCGGTGACCGCGCTGGCGCGCAACACCACGCTGAGCGGGCTGCTGCGCGACTGTGTGGCGTTCACCGGCGATGTGGACACCGTGGCTACGATCGCCCTGGCCGCGGCTTCCTGCTCCGCTGAGTACGCGCAGGACCTGCCGCAGGTGCTGCTCGACGGCCTGGAGGACGGTCCGTTCGGGCGGACCCGGCTGGCGGAGTTGGACGTGGGGCTGGCCGCCGGATTCCCTTGATCGCCGTGTGCGGAGAGTCCGGCCTGACCGCACCTTCCGCACACGACGGTCAAGCTCTGCCGGCTGAACAGCCGCTGGACGACACTTTGGCGGATGCCGCCCGCCCCGGCTCACCTGTGCGCGAAGTCCACGTCCCGCGAGTTGGTGCCCTGACTCCCGATGTTCCAGCCGATGATCCGCTCCGGGTGGATGCGGACGGCCTCGTTGCTGAAGAAACCCGGGGCGAGCCGCCCGAGGCCCTGGCCGGCGAGGTAGGCGCGTTCCTTGGCCGTGTGAGTGGTGTCCATGAGGCGAACGTAGGACTTCAACCGCGGTTCATATCAAGAGGTTCATCTCAAGAGACTCATATCAAGAGGTTCATCTCAAGAGACTCATATCGGGACACTCATGGCGAGTGCTTCACGCGGGGGAGGCTCACTTGCGCGCGTTCAGCCGCCTGGTCGGCTGCGCGTCCGACGGGTCCTCCGGCCACGGGTGGCGCGGGTAACGGCCCCGCAGGTCGGCGCGGACCGCTTTGTAGCCCTCCTGCCAGAAGGACTTCAGGTCGGCGGTCACCGCGGCCGGACGCCCGGCGGGGGAGAGCAGGTGCACGACCAGGGGCGTCCCGCCGGCCAGGCGCGGGGTCTCGGTCCAGCCGAACAGTTCCTGCACCTTGACCGAGATGAAGGGCTGGTCGCCGGAGTAGTCCACCCGGATCCGCGATCCGGACGGGACGAGGACGCGCTCGGGCGCGAGCTTGTCGAACTGCGCGGCGTCCCCGGTGGCCCACGGGAGCAGCCGCTTCAGGGCCGTGACCAGGTTCACCCGGGACAGGTCGCCCCGGCGGCGGGCGCGGGCCAGTTCGGGGCCCAGCCACGCCTCCGCGTGCCCGGCGAGTGCGGCGTCGTCTACGGCCGGCCACGGGGCACCGGCCGCGCGGTGGCAGAACGCGAGCCGTTCGCGCAGCTGCGTGGCGTCCTGACTCCAGGTCAGGAACGCCGCGAGGCCTTCCTTGCGGAGCCCTTCGAGGAACGCTTCCCGTACGAGCTCCGGTTCCGGGTTCTTCAACGGCGCGGAAGACAACTCGACCGCGCCAAGGCGGGTCACCCGCCGCGCCACCACGTTGCCGTTGCGCCAGGCGATCTCGTCGACCGTCAGGAGAAGTGGCGCGGCGGCCTGGCGGGCGGTCTCCTCGTCGATCGGGACGGCCTGCCGGATGCGGGCCGACGCCGAGCCCTCGGGGCGGTCGGCGACGGCGACCGCCAGCCACGGGGAGCCGAACAGTCGTGACCCGTGCGGCGGTTCGGCGGCGGTCCCGGACGCCATCAGGAAGGAGACCCCTTCCACCGTACGGGCCTTCGCCACCCGCTCGGGGAACGCGAAAGCGACCACAAGCCCGGCGGCCAGGTCGTCCGGCAAGGGTTCGCCGACCGCTTCCGGTGCTGCGGACTGGAGGCGGCGGACTTCCTGCTTCCAGCGGGCGGAGAATCCGTCCCGGCCGGTACGGGCCGCGCGCCACGCGGCGGCCAGGTCGTCCCCGGTCCCGCGGGGGAGCGGCTCGGACAGCAGGGCGACGACCTCGGCGGCGCGCCGCGTGCCGATCGCTGACGCGCCGTCAACAAGCGCGCGGGCCAGGCGCGGGTGCACGCCGATCCTGGACAGTGCGCGGCCGCGCGGTGTGACCTTCCCGGACGCTGACACCGCGCCGAGGGCCACGAGCGTGCTCCGGGCGGCTGCCATCGCGGGGGCCGGCGGGGCGTCGGGCAGGGAGAGGCCTGACGCGTCAGGGTCGCCCCAGCACGCGGCCTGCAATGCGAACCCGGTCAGGTCGGCGAGCGCGATCTCCGGACGGGGCCGGGGCGCGAAGCGCTCGTGCTCGGCGGCGGACCAGCAGCGGTAGACCGTCCCCGGGCCTTCACGTCCGGCGCGCCCGGCGCGCTGGTCGGCCGACGCCTTGGACACGCGTACGGTCACCAGGGACCCGAGGCCGCGCGCGTGGTCGGTGCGCGGTTCACGGGCGAGCCCCGCGTCCACGACGACCCGCACGCCCGGGACGGTCAACGAGGACTCGGCGACGGACGTGGCGAGGATGACCCGACGGTTCAAGCCCACTGAAAGCACAGCGTCCTGGACCTCCGCGGACGCCTGGCCGTGGACTTGCAGGACCTCGACGCCGCTGAGCAGGCCCGCGACACGCCCGATCTCCCCGACACCAGGCAGGAAGCACAGCACGTCGCCCTCCCGCTCGGCCAGGGACCGCCGGACCGTCGCGGCGACGTGCGTGAGCAGGGCGGGGTCCACCCGCATGCCGTGCGGCGGGCGGACCGGCACGGTCGGCGGGGCCCACACGGTCTCCACCGGGTGCAGGACCGATTCGGCCGACACCACCGGGGCGTCCCCGAGCAGCCCGGACCACATCGACGTCTCGGCGGTCGCCGACGCCGTGACGATGCGGAGGTCTTCACGCAGGGTCGACCGTACGTCCAGAAGGAAGGCCAGCGCCGTGTCAGCGTCCAGGTGCCGCTCGTGGCATTCGTCGATGATGACGGTGTCCACCCCGGCCAGCTCAGGGTCGCGCTGGAGCCGTTGCAGCAGGACACCCGTGGTGACGACCTCGACGAGGGTGCGCGGCCCCGTCTGGCGTTCCCCCCGTACGGTGAATCCGACGGTCCCGCCGGGCTTCTCCTCGAGCAGCCAGGCCATCCGCCGCGCGGCGGCCCGGACGGCGAGGCGGCGCGGCTCGGCCACCAGGATCCGGCGCGCGGGGCCTTCGTGTCCCGGCACGAGACCGGCCAGGGCCAGTGGCACCAGGGTCGTCTTGCCGGTTCCGGGCGGGGCGGCGAGCACGGCGGCGCCCGAACCGTCCAGCGCGGCGGTGAGCTGCGTGAGGACGGAACGTACGGGAAGCTGGGACCAGGCGGTACGCATCCGACCAGTGTGCCGTTGAGTCGGGGGAACCCCGTACAGCGGTCTGAATTGTCCTGAGAAGAGGAGAACGCCAGATGCAGGTCCAGTTCCGTCATCAGCCGATGTTCACCGTCGCCCGGTGTGTCCTCGCCGGTGGTGAGAAGATGCGCGCGGAGTCCGGCGCGATGATGGCGCAGAGCCCCGATGTGAACATCGAGGCGAAGATCGAAGGCGGCCTGATGCGCGGCCTCAAACGGTCCGTGCTCGGCGGCGAGTCGCTGTTCATGACCACCTTCACCGCACCCGCGCACGGCGGCTGGGTCGACATCGCGGCCAACCTGCCCGGCGACGGCGCGGCGTTCACCCTCGCCAAGGGCGACGGCGGCATGAACATCACCAAGGGCAACTGGCTCGCCAACGCTGCCGGGATTGAGATCGACACCAAGTGGGGCGGCGCCGGGAACCTCATCGGCGGCGAGGGCGGCTTCGTCGTCCACGCGTCGGGCGAGGGCGAAGTGGTGATCAGCTGCTACGGCGCACTGGACACCGTGGACCTCGGCCCCGGCGAGCGCATCGTCATCGACACCGGCCACGTGGTGGCGTTCTCGCCGAGCGTGCAGTACACGACCCGGCGGGCCTCCAGCGGCGGCATGATGCAGTCGCTGAAGTCCGGGGAGGCGTTCGTGTTCGAGTTCACCGGGCCCGGCCGGGTCCTCACCCAGTCCCGCGACCCGCGCGGGCTGCGCGACATTCTGACGGCGAACGCGCCGGGCAGTCGGGGGTAGCCGCTCCCTGCCGCCGACTGTCGTATTTTGTCGCCTTTTGTCGCTTTCTGCTGTGTCGACCATGTACAGAATGCCCCTCCGTGATCTCCACCGGGGACTCTGTACGTGATCGACGCGGCGTTTCCAACTGGAAAACCCTGGGCGGCGGTTGGAGGTTCCGGGCACGATGAGCCCTATGACTCTTGCGGGCGCGTCCATCCAGGTGAAGCCGAAGCAGTCCTCCGTACTCTCCCTGTGGTCGGAGGGCTCGGTGCTGTCCATCGGCTCCAAAGGATCAGTGCTGTCCATCGGCTCGGTCGGGTCGGCCCTGTCCGTCGGCTCCATCGGCTCGGCCATGTCCGTACTGTCAGTCGGCTCCTGGCTCAGCCTCGGCTCGATGATGTCCGCCGCGTGCCGCTGGTCGGTCATGTCCTGGCGCTCCCACGGCGGCGTCATGGAGGCCGGAAAACGGGCGAAGCTCCTCAATCCGGAAGCCGGACTCGCCGCCGGCCACCGGACGGGCCGCCTCGCCAAGCGGTAGAACAAGACCTGACACGCGGCAGAACAAGACCCGGCACGCGGCAGAACAAGACCTGGCACGCGGCAGAACAAGACCTGGCACGCGGCAGAACAAGACCCGGCACGCGGTCGGGCAGGTCCCGGCACACGGCGGCCCGGGGGAGCGCGGGCCCGGCACCCCGCGCCGTACGGCCAAACCCCCTGCGCGCCCGCGCCGCCCGCCGCGTAACGTGTCCGCATGCGCGTCACCAGCGGCGATATCGAGCGGATCACCCGGATCGGCTTCCGCATGGCCAGGCGCGGCGGTGGCACCGTCCACGAACTGCTGCCCGTCGACCGGATCCCCGTCGACCGGCTGCCCCCGGGCTGCGACGCCGTCCTGGTCGCCAGCGACCTGCAAGGTGTCGCCGCGCGACCGGCCGGCGGCCCCGAGGTCCTGCTCGGCCTGGTGCTCGCCGACTACCTCCGGGTGTGGTCCGACGCCGGGCTGCTGCCCCCGCCGGAGCGGCTCGGAGTGATCCTCGCCGGGGACCTCTACGCCGCGCCGAACGCCGACCAGCGGGGCGCCACCGGCGACGTCACCGCCGTCTGGCGGGCCTTCACCGAGGCGGGCTGCGCCTGGACGGTGGGCGTGTCCGGAAACCACGACATCATCGCCGCGCCGGACATCCTCCCCGCGCGTCTGCTCGACGGCGACGCCGAAACCGTGGGCGCCGGACCCGGGGGCACCGTACGCATCGCCGGAGTCGGCGGGGTCATCGGCGACCCCTGGCGCCCCGACCGCCGTGCCGAGGACGACTTCCTGGACGCGCTCGACGCCGCCCTCGACCCGCACCCGGACGTGCTCGTCCTGCACGAAGGCCCCCTCGGCGGCCACCGCGGCCAGAGCGGCAGCCGGCTGATCCGCGAACGCCTGGAGAAGTCGCCCCCGGCGCTGACGGTGTGCGGCCACGTGCACTGGGGCTATCCCCTGGCCCGCCTCGGCACGGGGCGTGTCCTGAACGTGGACAACCGGGTCGTGCTGCTCACCCGCTGACCCCTCCGCACGACCCGGCGGTGTCCGGTGCGGGCCCCCGTTTCCCATTGTCGCCCTGTGGCGTTTAGTCAGTTGTCCATCGCGGACGGACACGATCAGGCCTCAGGAACTGCTCAGGTAAAACAGCTGCGCAGGGGAAGCGGGGAGAACCACCATGCATTACCCGTACGAGACCGCCGGCAAGGCCGTGCGACTCGCACGCCTGGCCGGAGCGGCCCGCGGACGCCGACTGACCGTCAGGGCCGCCGACGAGACCGGCACCGGCCCGGTGGGGGACGTCGACGACTTCCTGCGGATGACCCACGCCGTCCTCCCTGCCTTCCGGCAGGCCCCGTACACCGGCCGCCCCAAGGACACAAAACGAGTGGTGTTGTCGCTGAACCCTTGACTGCGCACACCTTCCTGACCCAGCCTCAGCTGCCGTAAGACGTCTGATCCGGCAGAACCGGCCGAGCGCAGGTGAGCATCCGGGCGGCCGACGTGGCGTGTCAGCGTCCCCGCCCCGGACGTCCTTCCGGACGTCCGGGGCCCGCGAGAGAGTAGACCTACGGATGAAGTACGTCCACGCCGCCACATGTGGGGGGAGACCATGAGCGACCCGACCCAGGACCCCGGTGCGCACACCCGGGAACAGAGTGCCTACTTCGAAACGATCGCCGCCGACCCGGTGTTCGCCGAACTCAAGCGCAGATTCCGGCTGTTCGTGTTCCCGGTCACCGCGGCGTTCCTGGCCTGGTACCTGCTGTACGTGATCCTGTGCGCCTACGCCAGGGACTTCATGGCCCACAAAATCACCGGGAACATCAACGTCGCACTGGTCTTCGGGCTCAGCCAGTTCCTCGTGACCTTCGTGACCGCTTGGATCTACTCCCGGTTCGCCGACCGCCGCCTGGACCCCCTGGCGGCACAACTGCGCGAACACACCAACGGTTCCGCCCCTGAAAAGACTGTCGAGGTGTCCCGGTGAGCGACCACAAAGCCCTGACCCTCGGCCTGTTCGCGGCCTTCATCGTGGTGACCCTGGCCATCACGGTCGTCGCCGGACGCAAGAACAAGAGCGCGGCCGACTACTACGCCGGCGGCCGGTCCTTCTCCCCGATGCAGAACGGCATCGCCATCGGCGGTGACTACATGTCCGCCGCGTCGTTCCTGGGCATCGCCGGGATCCTGGCCCTGTCCGGGTACGACGGGCTCCTCTACTCCATCGGCTTCCTCGTCGCCTGGATCATCGCACTGCTCGTGGTGGCCGAACCGCTGCGCAACAGCGGCCGGTTCACCATGGCGGACGCGATCTCCGCCCGGCTGAAATCCGACCAGGTACGGGCCGCCGCCGGCATCTCCACCATCATCGTGTCGATCTTCTACCTGCTCGCACAGATGGTCGGCGCGGCCTCGGTGGTGTCCCTGCTGCTCGGTTCGACCTCGGACGCCTCCCGGATCTGGACGATCGTCGCCGTCGGCGCGCTCATGATCTTCTACGTGACGGTCGGCGGCATGAAGGGCACGACCTGGGTCCAGATCGTCAAGGCCGTGCTGCTGATGATCGGCGCGTGTGTCATGACCGTCTGGGTCCTGGCCAAGTTCAACTTCAACCTCTCCGACCTGCTCGGCGCCGCCGCCGACCAGTCCGGCAAGGGCGACGCGTTCCTCCAGCCCGGACAGAAGTACGGTGCCACCGACGGCTGGTCGAAGCTCGACCTGATCAGCCTGGGCATCGCCCTGGTCCTGGGTACGGCGGCGCTGCCGCACATCCTCGTGCGCTTCTACACCGTCCCCAACGCCAAGGCCGCCCGGAAGTCCGTCAACTGGGCGATCGGCATCATCGGCGTCTTCTACCTGATGACCCTGGTCATCGGCTTCGGCGCGGCAGCCCTCGTCGGCTCCAAGACCATCAAGACCGCCGACCCGTCAGGCAACACCGCGGCCACCCGCCTCGCCGAACACCTCGGCGGCGGCGCGGACACCACCGGCGGATCGATGATGCTCGCCTTCATCGCCGCGGTCGCCTTCGCCACGATCCTGGCGGTGGTCGCCGGACTGACCCTGGCCTCATCGTCGTCCTTCGCCCACGACCTCTACGCGGGAGTGTTCAAGAAGGGCCGTACGACGGAGAAGGAAGAGATCACGGTCGCCCGGATCGCCGCCTTTGTCATCGGCGCGGTGGCCATCGCCCTCTCGGTCTTCGCCCGCGACCTCAACGTGGCCTTCCTGGTGGCTCTGGCCTTCGCCATCGCGGCGTCGGCCAACCTCCCGGCGATCGTGTTCAGCCTCTTCTGGAAGCGGTTCACCAAAGCCGGCGCGGTCGCCGGAGTGTTCGGCGGACTGGTCTCCGCGATCGCCGTGGTGGCGATGTCCCCGATCTGCTGGGGCGGCGTGTCGGACACCAAACCGGCGGTGGCACTGAACGCGAAGACCGCCAAGGACTGCGGCGTCGACATCAAGTCCAAGGCTGTCGGCAACGCCACCGCGCTGTTCTCCTGCACCACCAAGGCGCCGATCCCGCTGGAGAACCCGGGGCTGATCTCCATCCCGTTCGGCTTCCTGTGCGCGGCCGGCGGCACATTCCTCAGCGGACGCCGCCGGACTCCGGAGGAGGAGCAGGCGCAGAAGGAGATGGAGGTGCGCTCGCTCACCGGAGCGGGAGCGCACTGATTTGATGCCGGGCTCCAAGCTCCGGCGTTGTCCTCCCGTCGTCTTCGCTTCGCTCAGTCGCCGGTCGGCGCCGGAGCGTCGCCCGGAAAAACCGCGCCCTCCGGGCGCGCTCGGGACGCTTCGCGCCCTCGCTTGGAGCCGGGCTCCAAGCGCGGGCGTCTTCCTCACATCCCCGTCGCTTCGCTCAGTCGCCGGTCGGCGCCGGAGCGTCGCCCGGAAAAACCGCGCCCTCCGGGCGCGCTCGGGACGCTTCGCGCCCTCGCTTGGTGCCGGGCTCCAAGCTCCGGCGTTGTCCTCCCGTCGTCTTCGCTTCGCTCAGTCGCCGGTCGGCGCCGGAGCGTCGCCCGGAAAAACCGCGCCCTCCGGGCGCGCTCGGGACGCTTCGCGCCCTCGCTTGGTGCCGGGCTCCAAGCTCCGGCGTTGTCCTCCCGTCGTCTTCGCTTCGCTCAGTCGCCGGTCGGCGCCGGAGCGTCGCCCGGAAAAACCGCGCCCT